>CAZTXH010000125.1:0-6653 GCA_964617415.1 uncultured Rikenellaceae bacterium
ATTTCCGGAATGAACACGATAAAATTTATCATATATTCTTTTGAGGTCTTCTTTACTTATACCGATTCCGTTATCTTCAATTACTATTAATATTCCTTTTTTCGTATTCCGTGTTGAGATATTTAATTCCAGATTATCCCTTGAATATTTTATAGCATTATCGATCAGATTTGAAACTGCATTAAGAAAGTGAGCCTCGTCGACCCTGGCAAATTTCGATTCTGCTTTATAATCTTTGTTAACCTTTCCGTTTCTGTTGTTTATCTGGAGCATAAAATTATCTATTGCATTGTCCAGTATACTGTGAATATCTATATTTACGAGATTAAGTTTCAGTCTCGTATTTTCAAAAATAGCCATCTGTAAGACTTTCTCCACGTGGAATTTAAGGCGCATGCTTTCGTCAGAGATTACTTTGGAGAGGTTTTCAATATTTTTATTCTTAGAGGGGATGGATTTATCGGCCATCATCTGTGAGGCTAATGAAATTGTTGAAATCGGTGTTTTCAGCTCATGGGTCATATTGTTTATGAAATCCCTCCTTATCTCGGAGATCTTTTTTTGTCGAAAGATCACAATAAAGGTCCCGGTGGCAAGTAGCAGTAAGAATAATGTAAAAAGGAGAGAAAGGAACCCCAGGCTTCCGATCTTTTCGAATTTAAAATGTTTTTCTTGGACACAATACATTACAAGCTGGTGTTGTCCGGGCACAGGATCGTTGGGGAAAAGTTGTCGTATGAATTTATTGGTACCGGGTTCGTCAGTAAATCCTGGTGTCTTCCATATTGATCCTGATTGTCCGGAACGTATTGAAAACTCAAAATCCAGGTAGATACCTGAATTATCAAGTTCTTTGCGGAGCAATGATTTCAGGCTGACAGGATCTATTCTTTCCCTTATATCGGGTGTTTCATGTAGAATCTTATCCATTATGGTTTCCAGTATCACTATTTTGTTAGATACCCTTCCGGTAAGCTCGGCGCTTATTGATTCCACAGAAGTTTCTCCAGCATCGGTAGTTGTAAAAGATGAAACATCTTCAGATGTTATATAAATATTTTGACCCGAACTGGTTACCATGATTGTATCATACGGATTATCAAGACCATATAAATCAAGAAGTTCAGAGTATGGCTGGTATATACGGAGTCTTTTTGCAAGAGGAGAGTTTGCAGGAACAACAGCAGTAACCTGTTCGGAAGCGACAGTATCTATCTCGTCAACAATTCTTTCAATCAGCTCTTTCTGTTCAAGCTCAAGGACTACTGCTTCAAGGGCATTATTCGCATTGAGACGGAATTGCTGGTCAGTTATTTTAATAGCGTTACGTATCCATGATAATTGTATAAGGATAAGTCCCGAAATAGTCAGGAAAAAGAAAATTGCCAATAGTACTATGGTTAACCGTTTCATACGAATACAAAAGTACTTGTATATCAATAAAGACGTTACCCTTTAACTTTCTTTAACAATACATTAAACTAGAATTGAATAGTGAATCTAAGATCTTAAATTAAGTTAACCTTTGTTAAAATATTGTTAATATTCAACCGTTTATATTTAAAACATTTGTTTAACAAAAATATGGAGCTTATATTTGCAAAAGATTTGGCACGAAATTTGAGTTATAAAATACAGAGGTTTTTTCATAGGTTAGGTTAGTTTTAGGGTTATCAAAAGAGAGTGCCGTCCCGCCCGGGACGGCGCTTCTTTTTGATAACTATTCTTCCGATAAATTGTAATATACGGGTTCCATTTTCTAACTAATGGATTAACAGGCGATTTAGATTTTTATCTTTCATCCTATCAGAATCAAGGCTAAATACTGCTGAAATATATTCTGTATTTCTCAGGATTGATACTAAATGTTCAATGTCAATTTCATTTTGAGGATCATAGATCTGTAATATATAATCAATATTACTGAGTTTCTTAATAAGAAAGTCTTTTCCTGACCGGTTTGATATAAGATCATATATTAAATGTGGTGAAGCAGATGTGTCAGAGAACCTGCTGAAGGTTAGCTTTTTGCTGGATTCAGTCTTTATTTCTACAGGCGAAACACTTTTCAATGCCAGGTTCAGATGTTTGTTGAGACTAAGAGAGAGCTTATAATCAGGTTCTGCTGATACAACACCCAGAAAAGATGATTCAGGATCTTCATTTATCTTCAGGTGTACCCGCTTGATTTTTGACCTTGTTACCATAGATATACCCTAATCCTTAAAGATAGGAAATACTATTCATATTCGACTGAAATATCTTTTATTCTTTCCCATGCAAGCCTTGATGCTTCCTGTTCTGCCTCTTTTTTTGATGCTCCCTGGCCTTTTCCAAATTCTTCTTTATCAATATACAGGATAGTAGAGAACAACGACTTCTTCAGATCGAAATCATATTCTTCATTATAGGTAAAGAGAAGATTTTTCTTGGTTTTCTGTACCCATTCAAAAACCAGGCTTTTATAATCGGTGTCAGTATTGATAATACTGTTTAGATCAAGGTATTTGTTAAGGACTTTTTTAATGAAGAATTTCTTGGTTTTTTTGAATCCTTTGTCTAAAAAGATTGCTCCTATAAAAGCCTCTAGAGCATCTCCATAAATATTTATGGTAGGATAAACTGAGTTTATTTTACTGACAAGGATTTTATCGATACCCATTGACAATGAAAGCTGGTTAAGCAAGTCTCTGTTTACAATTCTGGCCCTTATTTTTGTCATAAAGCCCTCATCGGCATTGGGGAATTTCCCAAACAGGAAATCGGAAAGAATTGCATCGAGGATAGCATCACCGAGATATTCAAGTCTTTCGTTATCTACTTGTTTGCCATCAGGCAGTGTAAAAGATGTTGAACGGTGAATAAAAGCTATTTTATATAATTGAAGGTTGCCCGGTCTGAAACCCAGAATTTTCTTGAGTTTTGACACAAAGGTCTTCTTGTTAAAAACATATGTTCCGTTGGATTTTACTTTATGTACTGGCACTAACCCTCAGCTTTTTTGATAACAACAGAAGCATTATGGCCGCCAAATCCGAAAGTGTTGCTAATGGCCACATCTACTTTTCTTTCCTGTGCTTTGTTATAAGTCAGGTTCAGATTCTGATCAATTTTAGGATCAGGTACTTTAAAATTAATTGTAGGAGGGATAATATTATTTACGATGGTCAATATTGAAGCGATAGCTTCTACTGCACCTGCTGCTCCAAGAAGGTGCCCCGTCATCGATTTTGTTGAACTTATACTCAGTTTGTATGCATGTTCCCCAAATACATCTATAATAGCCTTGGCTTCAGAGATATCTCCAAGTGGTGTAGCGGTTCCGTGGACATTTATATAGTCAATATCTTCCGGTTTAAGGCAGGCATCCTCTATTGCGAGGCGCATCACATCACGAGCTCCGAATCCTTCAGGATGAGGTGCTGTAACATGGTATGCATCGGCAGTCATTCCTGTTCCTGCAAATTCGGCATATATCCTTGCTCCACGTGCTTTTGCATGTTCCAGTTCTTCAATTATAAGTGCACCTGCTCCCTCTCCGAGCACAAATCCGTCACGGGTCCCGTCAAAAGGTCGGGAAGCTGTCTTGTACTCTGCATTATTTGTTGAGATGGCTTGCATGGAATTGAAACCTCCTATACCGGGTTCATTTATTGCTGCTTCGGAGCCACCGGACAGGATAATATCTGCTTTATCCCAGCGGATATAATTTATGGCATCAATAATGGCATTTGAAGATGATGCACAGGCTGATACTGTTCCAAAATTCAATCCTTTGAAACCATATCTGATTGAAATAACACCTGCAGCAATATCACTTATCATTTTAGGGATGAAAAAAGGACTGAACCGCGGTGTCCCATCTCCCAGTACATGTTGCTTTATTGCTTTATAATAGGTGTCAAGCCCTCCAATCCCTGATGCCCAAATTACTCCTATCCTGTTTTTATTTACCTTTTCCAGATCCAGGCCGGAATCTTTTACTGCTTCATCAGTTGAAATAATGGCATACTGAGTGTAAAGATCAATCTTATTTGCCTCTTTTCTGTCAAAATAATCAGATAAGTTGTAATCCTTTATTTCACATGCAAATTTGGTCTTGAACTTTTCGGTGTCGAAATGAGTTATCATATTCGCACCACTAATACCGTTCTTAAGTCCTTCCCAGTATTCATGTAAATTCTTACCTATTGGAGTCAGAGCTCCAAGGCCTGTTATTACAACTCGTCTCATAAATGGGGTATACGCTATGCAATGCTATTTTGCATTTTCCTCAATGTACTTGATCGCATCACCAACGGTGCTGATCGTCTCTGCCTGATCATCAGGAATTCCAATATTGAATTCTTTTTCAAATTCCATGATCAGTTCCACAGTATCAAGAGAGTCTGCACCCAGATCATTAGTAAAACTGGCTTCAGCAGTGACTTCTGATTCGTCAACACCAAGCTTGTCAACAATAATCTCTTTAACTCTTGCGGCAATGTCTGACATAATGTATAATTTTAATTAATAATAGTATTGAACCTTACAAAGAAATATATTTGTACTTTATTTTTCAAATGATTTTATGATTTTTATTTATTTTACAGGATAATATATTGATAAATAGTATATTACATGTGTTTTTACATAATTGCTCATGTATATACAAAAAGTGATAATTACCACAAAATGAGAAATATAGCAATTATGGCATCCGGTTCCGGAACAAATGCCGAAAATATTATTAAATATTTTTCGAATAAAAATATAGCAAAAGTAGCTCTTGTATTATCAAACAAACGTGAAGCCCTTGTTTTAAAGAGAGCTGAAGCACTTGGTGTAAAAACCTGCTTTTTCGAATATGATGACTTATATAGTACAGGGAGAGTACTGGATATATTACTTAAGGGCAGGATAGATTTTGTGGTGCTTGCCGGTTTTCTCTGGCTTGTTCCTGAAAACATACTTAATACATTTAAAGAGCGCATAATAAATATCCATCCGGCCCTTCTGCCAAGTTACGGTGGCAAGGGGATGTATGGCGAGAGAGTTCATAAGGCAGTAATAAAGAATGGTGACAGGGAATCAGGTATTTCCATTCATTATGTAAATGAGTATTATGATGATGGAGATATTATTTTCCAGGCCAGATGCGAGGTGAACCCTTCAGATACACCTGAATCATTGGCCCAAAAGGTACATGCCCTTGAATATAAGCATTATCCACAAGTAATAGAAAAATTAATAAAAGAAATGAATACTGAGTCTAAAAAGTAGCAAGGAGACTTATGACTACAGTTTTATTCTTTTCGAATCTCTCTTTGCTCTCTTCCGAAACAGGTTCCACAGGAGGAGCATCAACCTTCAATGGATCCACGGGTGTTCCATTCTGATAAATTCTGAAGTCGAGATGTGGTCCGGTAGAAAGTCCTGTACTTCCAACATACCCGATAACATCACCCTGTTTTACAGAAACTCCCTTTGATATTCCCGGACCGAAACGGCTAAGATGAAGATAGACAGTTGAATAGACACTGTTATGTACAATTCTTACTATTTTACCTGATCCTCCTTCTGTCCTGGCAGAGGTCACCCTGCCATCTCCTATTGTATGTACAGGTGTTCCCACAGGTGCAGCATAATCAACACCATGATGTGGTCTTCGTATTCTCAATATTGGATGCAGCCTGCTTGCAGAAAAACGGGAAGATATCCTGGAAAATCTCAGGGGAGCCTTGAGAAATGTTCTTCTGAGACTGTTGCCTTCAACATCAAAAAAGGTCTCCTTGCCATCCTGTATAAAAGGAATGGCTGTTGTAGTCTTTCCTGTCCATGTAAACTGGGCTCCATAAATCCTTCCTGCTCCAAGCGATTCATTATCAATGAACATTTCCTCATAGATGACCTTGTAACTATCTCCCTTTTGTAATCCGAAAAAATCAACTGTCCAGGCAAAGATGTCAGAAAGTTCATTGACAAGTGTGGGATGTAATCCTCCCTCTATAATCGATTCCCAGAGAGATGTTTCTATTGTCCCACTTGAGTATCTGATTATTTTCCTGATCTCCTTTTTAAAAGGAGTAATATTTAGTGAATCGTTGAAACTGAAGACATAACAGGTCGTTGGGTCATGTTCGTAGACAAGATACTTCAACCTGGCGGCTGAATCAGTATCGAAGAAAAGAGTATAATTATTTCCGGCTCTTATGTCTTTAACATCAAAAACAGATTCAGAATTTCTTACCAGCTGGTCAATTTCCTGCATGCTGATACCATGTTCAAGAAGGATAGTTGAAATGAAACCATTTGGTCTTATATGTCCGGAAATGAGATTAAATGAATCGGCAGGAAGTCCGAAGAGATAATTTGGGGTATTATTATTTTGTGTATTTACTGTATCTGAAGCAAGATCCTTAAGTGACGGGTCGCTGTTTGAAGACCTGCAGGATGTTAACAGAATAACTGAAGATAAAAGGAATATGATTTGTATCCTGGTGATCATCCGTTATTCTGTATCAGTTTTAATTACCACATTTACAATACGTTTAGGCACAACTATAACATTTGTTACAGTTCCCGTTTCGGTCCATTTTTTTGCCCTTTCATCAGCCATGACTGTTTTAATTATCTCATCTTTTTCCATATTTACAGGGAGTGATATCCTGAAC
>CAZTXH010000126.1:0-6621 GCA_964617415.1 uncultured Rikenellaceae bacterium
GGCTCATGACAAGTGCCATTGCCACACCGGCAGCGGCCAGTATTCCTACCTGTCTGGCAGGGATGATAGAATGTGCCAGCAGTGCCAGCACACCAGCTACTGTAGTTAGTCCACTGAAGAGAATAGGCATGTTAAGAGAACCTGATAGTTCTCTGACAAGAGATCTTACTGAAATCGTTCCACGTTTCAGTAAGATCTCCTGGGATCTTGCAACAAGGTATATTCCATAATTATTTGCTACAGCGACAAGTATTATCGGAACAAGAAGTGTTATAATTGATAATTTCCAGCCCAGTAGTGGAATCAATCCCATACACATAGCTATTGAAAGGATCACCACGCTAAATGGCATCAGGACACTTTTCCATTCACCAAGACTCATTTTGAGGATCAGCAACATCACCAGCAGAGCGAACGGGACCAGGAAAATCGCATCCTTCCTCACGTCTTTCATAATATGCTGACGTATATATGGTAATCCTCCTTTCAGGACCTCTGCATTTCCGGTATTAGCTGCAGCTATAGAATCGATCTTTTGCAAAGTGATACTCTCATTTTCCGCATCATTAATAGTGGCAGAAATGGATGCCGACGTCATGTCTGATGAAATAACAATGTCACGGGCAAACCTGTTGTTCAGTATCTCTTCTTCAAGTTTCTCTAAACCGGCTTTGTCGGATGGTATCCTTCTGATAAGAGGATCAGCTATCATCATTCCCTCAGTGCTTTTGATGGTCCTCACGGTAAAAGGAGATATACGGTTGGTAACTCCTGTAAGCTTTGAGATTGCACGGTCGGCAGTTTTTATGTTTTGAAGGTTTTCAGTTGTCAGTATTGTAGAGTCGGTGAAAAGGATCATTACAAGATCCTGTACACCAAATTCTTCTTCAATCTTATCTGTTTTAATCCTTGAATCCATCGATTGTGGAACATAATTCCTTATCTCAGGGTCAGTTTTTGATAGAGGAATAAGTGCGCCCAGTGATATCCCCAGGACCAGGAAAAAACCGGTTATCAGCCAGCGGTATTTGATTATATAATCTGTCATACTATCAGAAATCTACTCTCAGGGCAGCCCTGATACAGTTCATAAATTCATCAACAAGGTCATATATTGATCCTTCACGGCCCGAATAGTACTCTCCGCCAAGACTTATTGTTAGTCCATCTGCAGGCTTATATGATATTTCAGGCATTATCATAAAATCACGGGTTGTAAAATTGTATAAGGAAAGAAACGAAGGAGTCATTCTTCCATGAAAGAGATCTGTTTCGATCCTGATCCCGGCTGAATGATACGATCGTTCAAGCTGATAATTATCAAGCCTGTTAAATGCGCCAATCTGTTGCCTTACATATTCTGTAAGATCGAAGCCTGGTGTGGCCAGGAGTACTGCCAGGGCTGCAAGATCGGGTTCTGTTCCAATAAACGATTCAACCGATGTCTCTTCAAAACCAGGTATTACTTTTCCGGAATATTCCGCAGTAATCCTCCAATCGCCTGATATCCAGTCTATTCCGACAGCCCACTCTATTTGCTGACATGCTACATATTCATAAGTCTTATAAGAATCATAGGGAATTGACCAGGCTGCTTCACCTCTTAATCCAAAACTTCCTACTGTAGTTTCAAAATCAAGTCCGATATTACTTATCCTGTAAGGTTTGAGTGTCAGTTCTGTATAGGGGACAGGAATAGGATCTGCCAGGTTAATGTCGAAACTGGTCAGTGCTGTTCCGGGCATAGGATTAAACCCGTCAAACCACGAAAAGCTTAAATCAAGGCCTTTCAAATAGAGATCGGCCTTCAAGCCCACACCATACTTATCATTACCTGTCATAAGTGAGTTTATAGTATTTATTGTAACATTAGATGGCAGGGGAAGGGGATCCATCATCAATACAGAGGATCTGTAATAAGGCATTCCCACTGCTTCCATGCTTAAGAAAGTATAAGGATACCATCTTGCGCTTATGAGCAGGTTGCCCATATCCATGTCAGCAGGATCCGGTGATCGCGATACAAGGTTCTTTGCACTTAACTTGGATGTCGGATTCGTGAAATCCGCACGTCCCCACTTTATAATAAGCTGACCTGCTGATACATCCCAATTTTTACCATTGACGGTCACATACGCCTCCCTGATATCAAACCTTGTGACAGGTTTGCTGAACTCTGTACCGTAACGGAAACGAAGGTCAGCAAATGCCCTGAACATACGGTTGTCTTCACTCTCTACTTTAAGACCGAAATCAGAAAATGCACTGGGGATATTTACCTTATCAATCTCGTCATCTATACTACCGTAGAATCCACCCCGCATAAATCCGTATATAAACCTGTTTTGTTGATCAGTGAGGAGGGAAGCGGGATCATCCTGTCCGTTTACATTAAGAGTAATTAAAAATAAAATGAATGTAAGTTTGACTTCTATGTTATTCATAATTGTACCTTTTATGCAAATGAACAACATAAAGAAAGACTCATCGTCTTATCCGTCTTTCCCGTACCTGTAATTCAATAGGAACTTGTACGTCCCGCCAGGGATGTACTAACCTATTCTTTTATTCCTGTTGATTTCTCCCTGTACTCACTGGGAGTCATACCGGTCAGGCTTTTAAAAATGGAGTTAAAGGTTGTCTTTGAATTGAAACCCGCATCAAAGGCAATGGCAAGTATAGTAAAATTATTGTTTTTTGGATTGTTAAATCTTAAGATGACATCCTTGACCCTGTATTCATTGATGAATGTGAAGAAGTTCTTTCCGTGCTTTTCATTAAGGACCTGTGTTATATAGTGACGGGAAATGCCTGTAAGCTCTGATAGGTCCTGGATACTGAGGTTCCTGTTCAGGTAGGGTTTATCGGTTTCCATAACCGAAATAAGCTTTTTAAGATACTCTTCAGCTTGTTTGTCTTTGAGTCCACTCTTAACATACTTTTCAACTTCTTTGCCAATCTTTTCCTCATCAATAACCCTTACCTCCTGTCCATAGATAACAGGCTGTTGTATTGCATAAAAACTGAAAGCAAAGGATATTACTGTGATAAAACCAAATACTACAAAGTAAGGGTCAAAAGGAATGAAGTCACCGATCATATTTAAGCCCCCGAGAATAAAAAGGACAAGAAAGGAGACATAAAAACTTATTGATAATATTTTCAGCCAGTTAAGGGTTATCACCCATGAAGTATAGGAAATGAGATCCTTGAGTTTTCGCTGGTGGTTACGTATCAAAACAAAGGCAAGGATACTGTAGGCTGTTACTGACAGGAAAAAACAGGTACTATAGACAATCCTTAATGATATAAACCTGTCGGGTTTAAAGAAGTTCCTGAGATCTTTCATGAGCGGTAACTCCCTGAAAATTACCGATACCGTTAGGAATACAACAAAAGGTATGAAATGTAATAGTGAAAACCAGTTGAATTTTCTTCCAGGATCGGTCATGAATCTGACATATAAATAAAGAAGCGGTCCGTATGTAAATGCGACAAAGTGAAATGCATACATCTCTATAAGCTTGGAATTGAGAAGAGCTATTATAAGCTCTGTGCAGATAAGGAACATCCATGCTGCCATCAATCTGTTCGCAACTGTAAAGGGTTTCTTTATAGAGATGAGCATTCCCGCAAAAAAAGACTGGGAGATACCTATATATAATACTGGATCTATATTTGGCATATGACAATAAAAAATCAAAAATAATGAAAAAGAGCTAATATTTCGGTACTTTTGATTCCGACCTGATTTGTTAAACTAACGCTATTTTGTAACTTTAATTACCATAAACAACAATATAATCTATGAGTGTACTACTAAATAAAGATTCCAGGGTGATAGTTCAGGGATTCACGGGAAGCGAAGGAACATTTCATTCCAGGCAGATGATTGAGTATGGAACAAAATTAATGGGAGGGACAACACCGGGGAAAGGTGGCCAGACTCATCTCGGATTACCTGTCTTCAATACTGTGAGGGAAGCAGTAAAGGAGACAGAAGCTGATGTATCTGTAATCTTCGTTCCTCCGGCATATGCAGCCGATGCTATCATCGAATCAGCAAATGCCTGTATAAGGCTTATTGTAGCAATAACTGAAGGAATCCCGGTTTCAGATATGGTAATGGTTAAAGAGTATCTTAAATCTTACGACTGCAGGCTCATAGGACCCAATTGCCCGGGTATTATTACACCCGGAGAATCAAAAGTAGGGATCATGCCAGGTTTTATCCATAACAAGGGTATTGTAGGAATTATTTCCCGGTCAGGTACCCTTACTTATGAAGCAGTAGACCAGGTAACAAAACTGGGATTAGGTCAGTCAACATGTATTGGGATCGGAGGTGATCCTGTTGTAGGGACAACAACACTCGATGCAGTAAAACTAATGATGAATGATCCTGAAACTGAGATAATTGTCATAATCGGCGAGATCGGCGGTAATATGGAAAATGAAGCTGCCGAATGGATACATGAACATGGTAGAAAACCTGTTGTGGGTTTTATTGCAGGCCAGACTGCACCTAAAGGACGCAGAATGGGACATGCCGGTGCAATTATAGGAGGGAAAAATGATACTGCTAAAGCAAAAATGGATCTTATGAAAAAATGTGGTATACATGTTGTTGAATCACCGGCAGAAATAGGAGAGGGGGTGGTGAAGGTATTAAGGCGTTAGGGCATTAAGGCATTAAGACTTCAGGGTTGAAAGACTATGGTAACTTTGTTTATATTTGCACCAACTTAAATCATAAATAAAATGGGATTATTAACAGGTAAAACAGCCCTTATAACAGGCGCTTCAAGGGGAATAGGTAAAGCAATAGCTCTTTTATTTGCAAGGGAAGGAGCTGATATAGCTATAACAAATATTGCCGATGATGATGAGTTCAAAAACGCTGTAAAAGAAATCGAAGCATCAGGAGTAAAGGTGAAAGGTTATGTATCCAATGCTGCAAATTTTGATGACTCAGGCAGAGTTGTTGAAGAGATAATCAAAGATTTCTCAAAGATCGATATTCTGGTTAATAATGCAGGAATTACACACGATACATTGCTTATGCGTATGACCGAGGAACAGTGGGATGCAGTGATTTCAGTTAATCTCAAATCTGTTTTCAACCTGACAAAGGCAGTAATAACTTATATGCTAAAACAAAAAAGCGGGTCAATAATAAATATGAGTTCCGTTGTGGGTGTCTCAGGGAATCCAGGACAAAGTAATTATTCTGCTTCAAAGGCAGGAATAATAGGCTTCACAAAAAGTATTGCAAAAGAAACCGGTTCAAGAAACATAAGATGTAATGCTATAGCTCCGGGATTTATTATAACAGAAATGACAAAAAAATTACCTGAAGAAGTAAAAAATGAATGGGTAAATAAGATCCCCCTGAAAAGAGGTGGAACTACTGAAGATGTGGCACATACAGCATTATTCCTTGCTTCGGACCTATCATCATATGTGACCGGACAAACAATTCATGTATGTGGAGGTATGTTAACTTAAAAATATTTATTATATTTACCCCTTCGCAGGGTGTCTATCCTTTTAGCACGAGGAAATGCAGCGAGACATATTTATTCCACACTAATTTTAAACAGACACCCTGCTTCTTTTTTATCCATACCTGTGATGTACAATACAATATTCTTCCTGATAATAATAATTCCTGTTACGGGATATCTACTCGAGCGATACCTTGTATATCTTAACAGTAAAATGTGGTCTGAAAAAGTCCCGGAAAAACTGAAGGGAATATATAATGAAGAAGATTACAGGAAAAGTCAGCTTTATGACAGGGACAACAAGAAACTTTCATACTGGTCATCAACATTCAACCTTGCTGTAATACTTGCCATGATCATCGCCGGAGGTTTTGCTTTAGTTGATGACATTGCAAGTTCAATCAGCATGAACATGATAGTCATAGCATTATTATTCTTTGGTTTAATAGGATTTGCGTCCGATATTATTAATATTCCATTCAGCTGGTACGATACTTTTGTTATCGAAAAAAGATACGGATTCAATACAATGAAATTACGAACATTCATAACAGATCATTTAAAATCCTGGCTTCTTTCTCTTATTATCGGAATTCCGGTACTTGGACTGATAACATGGTTCTATTATAAAACAGGATCAACATTCTGGCTTTATGCATGGGGACTGATCATCCTATTCTCAGTCTTTATGAATCTGTTCCATTCGGAACTAATAGTACCATTATTTAATAAACAGACTCCACTTGAAGAGGGTTCTCTAAGGGATAAGATCGAAGAATATGCAACAAGGGCAGGATTTAAACTTAAAGACATTTATATAATTGACGGTTCGAAGAGAAGTACAAAGAGCAATGCATATTTTTCCGGGTTCGGACCAAAGAAAAGAATCGTGCTTTACGATACACTCCTCAATGAATTTACTGAAAATGAGATTGTAGCAATACTGGCACATGAAATGGGACACTATAAGAAAAAGCATGTATTACTTACAATGCTATCTTCAATTTTAACAACAGGAATAATGTTATTCCTATTCTCCCTTATTGTAGATAATCCCAGTTTATCAGAGGCGCTGGGAGCTGAAAATCCCAGTTTTCATCTCGGACTGATTGAG
>CAZTXH010000127.1:0-6555 GCA_964617415.1 uncultured Rikenellaceae bacterium
ATTAAGAAGAGAGACGCATACAAGATCAATTCCATCGACTTCATTTAGTAAATGGATAAAACAGAAAAAAAGACATCAGATGACAGCCAGGTATTATAATCCCGGTGACAAATTCAGGTTAATTACAGAACCAATTACACGGGTCCTTTTTTATGCCTCTTTTATTATCATACTTTCCAGTCTTTTTTTCTGGGAATATGTACTTATTATATTCGGACTAAGGCTGATTATTCAAACCATCATAATATCACTGGCTCAGAAGAAACTTAATGAGCCTGGAATTGAGGTATTCTCATTATTTTTTGATATCTTTTCGCCAGTGATCAACAGTACGATCTACATCAGCAATATCTTCAAAAGACCGGGTAAGAAAGAATGGAAATAAGTAAGGAACTTTCGGAAAAAGCAAAAAGTGATCTGTTAATGGTTGAAGAGGCAAAAAAAGGTAATGAAAAAGCTTTTGCAAGCCTCATGAACCGGTACAGGGATTCTATCTATTATATGCTCCTCAAGATGGTTAATAATCCTTCTGATGCGGAAGATCTTACCATTGAGGCTTTCGGCAAAGCCTTCAGAAATATCGATTCCTATACACCTCGTTATGCTTTCAGCACATGGCTCTTCATGATCGCCACTAATAATTGTATTGATTTTGTGAGAAAAAAACAATCATCACCTGCCCCTTTCGACCAGGGGAATGATACTATGGATAACTTTACACATAATATCCAGTCAGACCTTCCGGACCCTGAAGAAACCCTCATCAATGAACAGAAAATTGCTACCCTGAGGAAAATTGTTAACCAGCTAAAATCACCCTACAGGGAAATAATTGAGTTGAGGTTTTACAAGGAGTATTCATACGAGGAAATAGCTTCTGAATTGAATATGCCCCTTGGGACAGTAAAAGCCCAGTTATACCGTGCAAAAACCTTGCTTTACCATATATTTGTAAAAACAGGTAACAGATAATGCCGGATATTATTTTCAGATATTTCCCGTCTCTATCTTCCGTTCAGAAGGAAAAAATTTCATTGTTGCAATCCCTTTATCTGAAATGGAACAGTAAGATAAATGTGATTTCCAGGAAAAACATGGATAGTTTTTATATCCGCCACATACTTCACTCATTGTCAATCGCAAAGATCATTTCATTTAAACCCAGGACACACATCCTTGATGTAGGTTCAGGAGGCGGACTACCGGGGATACCACTGGCTATTATGTTTCCCGAATCGGAATTCACCCTTATTGATTCAGTTGAAAAAAAGATCAGGGTGATCTCTGCCATTAGCGATGAGCTTAACCTTGATAATGTTCAAACAATAAGAAAAAGAGTTGAGGATGAGGAAGCTAATTATGATTTTATTATAGGAAGGGCAGTAACACAATTCACAAAATTCGTAAATCTCACCCAAAAGAATATTTCAGAAAAAGGCAATAACAATATGAGAAACGGGATAATATACCTTACGGGTGGTGAAATAGAAAAAGAACTCACTCCATACAGGGATAAAATAAATGTCTGGAATATTAAAGAATTCTTCAGGGAGCCATTCTTTGAATCAAAAAAAATAATATATCTGCCTCTCTGATAATACTGAAAAAAATAATATGCCTGGTTTTGAAATCTAAAAAAAGTTCTACCTTTGCGATCTCAATTAAAGATTAGTGAAAATAAAATAAAAGAGCAATGAAAAGGACATTTCAACCATCAAGAAGAAAAAGGGCAAACAAGCATGGATTCAGAGAAAGAATGTCCACACATAACGGAAGGAAAGTTATAAATGCAAGAAGGGCAAAGGGCCGAAAAAAACTCTCCGTTTCCTCCGAATACAAGCCAAAACCGTGATCCCATTCAATTATAACAATACTAAGGTGCCAGACAAGGCACCTTTTTTGTTAAATTTGGCCTCATCCTAAAAATCTCATGAAAGATATTCTGGATAATATCAGCAAAAAAGGTGTCAGGCATATAGCAGAAAAAGTAATTTCCGGTATACGGCTTACACCTGCTGAAGGATTACTACTCTATACAGATGCTGACCTGTCTCTTCTCAGTTGGCTGTCAGGTGTCGTAAGGCGAAGAATTAATGGTAACGAGGTCTTTTTTATCAGGAACTTTCACATTGAACCGACAAATAAATGTATATATAATTGTCGTTTTTGTTCTTATCACAAGCCGGCCTCTGATCCTGAAAGCTGGGAATTCAGCCACGAGGAAATGCTCGAAAAAGTCAAATGTTTCGATAAAAAAAATGTTACAGAAGTCCATATTGTAGGAGGTGTACATCCCTCATATGATCTTCATTATTATTGCAATCTGATACGAATGATCAAAAACCACAGGCCGTCATTGCATATAAAGGCTTTTTCGGCCACTGAACTGGATTATATGATAAAAAAAACCGGTTTAACTGTCATGGAGGGTCTTGAAAAGCTTAAAGAGTGTGGTCTTGGTTCAATCCCGGGAGGTGGTGCGGAAATATTTGATGAGAAAGTAAGGAGTCAGATCTGCCCGGAAAAAGCATCTGCTGAAACATGGTTATCCATACATCAAAAAGCTCACAAAATAGGGATACCTTCCAATTCCACAATGCTTTATGGACATATTGAAAACTATGAAACCAGGATAGACCATATGATGAGAATTCGCGAACTCCAGGAAGAAACAGGTGGTTTTAATGCTTTCATCCCCTTGAAATTCAAGAAAGAAAACAATCCCATGTCATATCTTGGTGAAATAAGCACAATTGAAGATCTGCGTAACTATGCTGTTGCAAGGATATTCCTTGATAACATACCACATATTAAGGCATACTGGCCAATGACAGGAAAAGAGGTTGCACAACTGAGCTTTTTATTTGGTACTGACGATTTTGACGGAACTATTGAGGATACAACAAGAATCTATTCCATGGCAGGAGCCAGTGAACAAAATCCTGCAATGACAACTGCTGAGATAAAAAAGCTTATTAGCGAAGCAGGCTTCAAACCTGTGGAGAGAGATTCATTATATGATAGACTATAACAATAATTTTATCAATACATTTGCGTTATCACTAATGTACAATCGCATCTATGCGCTTAAAGAAATTCATATTCAGTAAATTATTCCTGAAACATATTGTCCTTGCCATAATCATTGCAATTGGAGCGCTTCTTTTATTGCTGCTGTGGCTGAATATTTATACCAGACATGGACAGGCACGGCCCGTTCCCGATTTTGTAGGATTGACCATGGAGGAAACTAAAGCACTGGCAAGAAAAAGTAAGATGAACTACCAGGTTATTGATTCACTTTATACTTCGCTTGTTCCACGTGGATGTGTGGCAGAACAAAATCTCGAACCAGGCTTCAAGGTAAAAAAATGGCGAAACATAATGCTTACTATCAATGCCTTTCGCCCGGAAATGGTTGCAGTACCCGATCTCATTAATCTGCCACTCAGACAGGCAAAAGCGCTGATAGAAAGTAGTGGCCTCGAAATGGGGAAAAAAACATATAAGCCTGATCTCTCAATCGATGTTGTTCTTGCTCAGCATTATAACGGAGAGGATATTGAACCAAACGATTCGCTTCAAAAAGGGTCAGTAATTGATCTCGTGCTTGGTAAAGGTCTTAGCAATCAAAGAACCAAGGTACCTCATCTTATCGGATTGAGACTTGAACCTGCCAGAGACAGGATAAACGAATCATCACTGAATCTTGGAACTTATATCTTTGATAATACAATTATCAGTAGTGAGGATACTTTAAATGCATTCGTTTACAGGCAGAATCCTGAGTACAGTGATAATGCAACAATACAGTTCGGATCATCAATGTATCTCTGGCTCACAGTTGATTCTCTTAAACTGCCTGCCGATTCAGTGCTGGTAGCCTTACCCGATACAACATACTCTGCTGTACATTTCCCGGGAGCAGCTATCTGATTTATATGATAAAAAGGTCTATATTAAATATCATCCTATTTGGTTTGTGTGTTTGTCATGCTGAAAGCCAGGAGATTACTATAGGCCTGCAATCCAATCCATTACTAAAAGAAAACATCCCTTTATATTCAGAATCCAAAGCTTCAACAGGAGACACACTTGAATTACCCTTTTTTGATGATTTCTCATACAGGTCTTTTATCCCCGATTCATCCAAATGGTCTGATAATTATGTCTTTATCAACAACACATATACTGATAAACAGATCACAGCCGGTGTAGCCACATTTGATGCCCTCGATAACACCGGAGAATTATATGAAACCGCTTCATCCATTCTGTTTGAAGCTGACCATCTTACATCCCAACCGCTGGATCTTGACTTTCCTGCATCCGAGAACATAAAACTAAGTTTCTGTTATCAGGCCGGAGGGCTGGCAGATCTTCCCGAAGAAAACGACAGTCTCTCACTTCAGTTCTATGCACCCGAAGAGGAGAAATGGTATTCCGTCTGGAAGAGTACGGGGGACAGTTTTCCTGAGTTCAGGTCGGTAATAACAGGAATCGATCAGGAGAGGTTCCTGAAGAAAGGGTTCCGGTTCCGTTTTATTAATTATGCCAGTTTGAGTGCCAACCTTAATGACCTATCACTAATAAGTAATTGCGACCAGTGGAACATTGACTATGTATTACTGGACACAGACAGGGGACCGGAAGATACAACCTATACCGATGTGGCTTTTACACTACCAATGCGATCCCTTCTTAATGAATATGAGGCAATGCCCTGGAAACAGTTTCAGGAAATACTTCATCAGGAGATGGGAGAAACTGTAACAATACACTATCGTAACAATGATATCATTGAAAGAAATGTAACAAGGAACTTTGAAATCCGGGATGTCTACAATGACACTCTTTCCAAGTCATTTACTGCCGGGGCGATAAATATTCCACCTGATTCAGCAGTTGACTACGATGCATATCATTATTATACTTTTAACAGTATTAACGAAGATTCAGCCCTGTTCATGGTAAAAAGCTGGCTCATTACGGATGATTTCGATCCAAAGGAAAATGACACACTGGTTTATTACCAGCATTTCAATAACTATTTTGCGTTCGATGACGGTTCATCCGAAGGAGGATATGGGATTAACGGGCTTGGATCCAACAATGCAATGGTAGCTTACAGATTCAAGTCATTCATACAGGATACCATAAGAGCAGTGCAGATTTGTTTCAATGATAGTTATATGAATACCAACCAGAGATTATTCGACATTATGATATGGGATGATGCAGGCGATCTGCCTGGAGATGTTCTTTATACAATGGAGGAAGTAATGGTTAAACTGTCAAATGAAATTAACGGATTTCATACCTATGTCTTTCCTGTTTCCGTTCCTGTTGATAATACTTTTTATGTGGGATGGAGACAAAGATCCGAGACATTCCTCAATGCAGGACTTGACATCAACACTCCTCATAACGGAAGACAATTATACTGGATCAACGGCAACTGGAATGTTTCTCAAATATCAGGTACTGTAATGATAAGGCCTGTTCTGGGACCTCCGCTTGTCACATCAGTTAATGACATACATTACCGAAATGATAAATTCCTGCATTTCTGGCCGAATCCGGCAAGTGACTTTATTATAATTGATCCTGAAATAGTATCAGAAGCTGCAGGACTTTTTAATATTTCCATTTTCGATCTTCAAGGACGGAAAGTACTTAATGTTCCCCTGAGAGATAAAATCGATATATCATCCTTACATGAAGGTATTTATATAATAACTGCTCACCATAAAGGAAGATATGCAGGATACAATCGTCTGGTTAAAACAAAGTAAATGGCTGAAGAGGAATTAGCAGTTGAACAACAGGAACTCTTTGAACATCACAGGTTCATGGTTGATCCAGGACAATCACCTGTCAGAATTGATAAATATCTCTTTGCCCGAATGGAGAATATCTCCAGAACGCGTATCCAGAATGCGTCCAATGCAGGTAATATACTTGTCAATAACAAACCGGTTAAGCCAAACTACAGGGTTAAACCGGATGATATTATTCAAATAGTACTGCCAAGTCCACCAAGGGAAATTGAACTTATCGCGGAAAATATCCCTGTTAATATCATCTATGAGGATGATGATGTTATTGTTGTTAATAAGGAAGCGGGAATGGTTGTACATCCGGCTTATGGTAACTATACAGGAACCCTGGTCAATGCTCTCCTGTGGCATTTCAAAGACCTTCCGCTGTTCGGTTCGGGAGAACTGAGGCCGGGACTTGTTCACAGGATCGATAAGAATACTTCAGGTATACTCGTTATTGCCAAGAATGAGCCCGCACTGAACAGGCTCTCAAGGCAGTTTTATGAACGTACTACTGATAGAAAGTATATCGCCCTGGTATGGGGCACTCCCGATCCCCCGGAGGGTACAATTACAGGCAATATAGGAAGGAACATCCGCAACAGAAAGATCATGCAGGTCTTCCACGACGGCACCCAGGGGAAACCGGCAATTACACATTATAAGATCATTGAGGATCTCGGTTATATTTCACTTGTGGAATGCAAACTCGAAACCGGCCGCACTCACCAGA
>CAZTXH010000128.1:0-6543 GCA_964617415.1 uncultured Rikenellaceae bacterium
GGTAGATGCTTTCCGGAAAGGAGAGAGTCCGTATGGTGTTATGGATATGGTGGGTAACGTCTGGCAAATGACAAATGATATGTATTTCAACGGAGCCTATTATTTTGTAGTAATCAGGGGTGGAAGCTATTTTAATCCCGAATCAAGCTGGTGGTATATTGAGGGTGGACCACAGCCATTGAATAAAACACAGATCATGTTACTGGTGTCTCCCGGATTTGACAGAAGTGCTACAGTAGGATTCCGATGTGTGAAGGATATAGACAGGAAAAATTTTAAAGCAAGAAGATAGTACAAATTATATATTCACTTCACACTTTCAGTTTTTTCTCTATTTCATTTATCTGATTCCTGAAATGTTTGTCAGTATCGATTAGATTGTTTACTGTTTTACATGCGTGCAATACTGTTGCATGATCTTTGCCGCCTATATGTGATCCGATACTTGCCAGTGATGCCTTTGTAAGAGTTTTAGAAAAGTACATTGAAATCTGACGTGCCTGTACAATCTCACGCTTCCTCGTCTTACCCTGAATAAGATCAACAGGTATTTTGTAATAATCACATACTATTTTCTGGATAAAGTCAATTGTTATTTCCCTTCTTGCCGTACTTATAAGTTTTTCAACCATCATTTTGGCAAGATCGAGTGTGATCTCTTTCCTGTTTAATGTCGACTGGGCATAGAGAGATATAAGTACTGCTTCCAGTTCTCTTATGTTGTTGGACATATTTACTGCCAGGAATTCAAAAATATCTTCAGATAATTCAATCCCGTCATTATAGGCCTTCTTTTTGAGGATTGCCAGTCGTGTTTCGTAATCTGGACGCTGCAGATCAGCCTGGAGACCCCATTTGAACCTTGAAAGTAGCCTTTGTTCCATACCCTGGAGATCAACAGGTGGTTTGTCACAGGTCAGGATAAGCTGCTTACCCGACTGGTGCAAATGATTAAAGATATGAAAGAAGGTATCCTGTGTTTTCTCTTTTCCTGCAAATTCATGAACGTCATCGAGAATAAGTACATCTATCATCTGGTAAAAATGGAGGAAATCATTCTTGTTGTTATTTCTCACGGATTCGACAAACTGAGTCTGAAACTTGTTTGCATTGACATAAAGGACAATTTTATCAGGATGGTTTTCTTTAACAAGTATCCCTATAGCCTGTGCCAGATGCGTTTTTCCAAGTCCTGAATCACCATATATCATCAGGGGATTAAAAGCAGTACCGCCAGGATTATTACCAACAGCAATACCTGCAGATCGGGCCAGCCTGTTACATTCGCCTTCAACATAATTATTGAAATTGTAATCAGGATTAAGTTTCGGATCAAAATGGATCTTTTTTATACCCGGGATAACAAAAGGATTTTTGATCGATGGCTGGGTTACATCAAATGGAACCTGAACCGGCTTGTTTTGTAGGTCAGTTTTATTTCGTGACGGATACTTGATAGTATATGGTTTGCCATCTGAATATATGGCATTTTCCATCACGACATTGTATTCGAGCTTTGCATCATTACCAATCTCCCTTCTGAGTGTCTTCCTTAGAATATCAATATATTGCTCCTCCAGGTACTCATAAAAGAAAGGACTTGGTACCTGAATGGTAAGTACATTGTTTTCCAGTTTCAGAGGAATAATTGGTTCAAACCATGTTTTAAAACTGACTGCAGGAATAATATCTCGTATAATTTTCAGACAATTATTCCATACGTCATGATGTGTTTTGTTCATTTAAAATAGTTATTATTAATTCAGGGTTCTCTACAAGCTGATTCAGATAGCAATATTTGTAAAAAAAAATCTTAAAAAAAAAATTTTTTTTACTTGACTTTTTCAAAAAAAGTATATGTTTTTCTACCTCAATTACTTATAAAAATAAATATTTTTTAATTCTGCAATATACTGACTCTTAGCTAATTACATGTAGTTGGCTTAATTTGTCAGTGTGTAACAATTTGTTATGTAAGATTGCTCAAAAATCAACTTAACAGAGTTAAATATTACTACAATTTTGACATCAATTTAAGATATCTTTTTCAAGATCAAGATACACTGAATTTTATAAAAATAAAATTGAAAAACAGTTTTATTTTCTTCCGAATAGAGAAAAATGAACATACTTCTTGGGATTAGCCTTAAGATCTTCTAAAAGCAGGTTCAGATTCTCGAGACTCGATGACAGATTCATATAAAGTGTGTCGTTAACAAGTAATTGTCCGGCACTCCCTTTACCCTCATTCAGGTTTTCAAGAAGAACTGTAGTATTTTCAAGACTTGTTTTCAGGTTTGCCACAGAACTATAAATATCAGCTGCTGCCAGTGTGTCGGTAACTGATTTAAGATTGTCTATTGCACTGCCCATATTTTCAGAATTATCAGATAGCATTCGTGAGAACCTGCTAATATTCTCAAGAGTCTCTTTCAGTTCTTGCTCCTTCGATCCCAGAATATTGTCAATGCTACCGCTTATGTTACCAAGGTTAACTACAGAGCTCTCAAAACTTTCCCTGAATTCAGGTGTTAATATTTCGTCAATAGATACTATAACAGAATCAAGGACATCGAGTAGTTCTTCTATACGTCTCTTTACCGGGAAGAGTTCGGTTTCAATAGTTGTTAGCAATGATTCTGTCAAACGGCCGGGAATTGTATCACCTGGTGAGTATGTTCCCGGTCCCTCCCCGAAAAGAAACTGTACTTTCATACCTGCAATTATTGAAACGGGGATTATTTCGGCAATAGTATTTTTCGGAAGCTTGAAATCTTTACTCACAGAAAAAGTTGCCAGAAGCTTTCCACTGGTTTCATCCAGTAAGCCAATCGATTGTACCACACCCACCTTATATCCGTTAATTTCAACCGGGCTTGATTCTGCCAGACCGCCTATTTCATCATAAACACAATAATAATTTACTGTATCTTTAAAAAAATCTTTGCCTTTGAGGAAATTATATAGCCAGATAAATGCGATGATAGTCACCAGTGAAACAGCACCAATCTTAATTTCGTGTGAGATTTTAATCATTATTGTTTCCTTTTTAAATCCAATGCCTGCTGTAAAGGTAATATTTTGTTATCTTTTACAGCGATGACGAATGCATCGGGATAGATAGTTTCAATTTTTTTCCTGTGTTGTACTGCTTCCTTATATTCGGCAAATATCCCCGTGGCATATTTATATCTTTTCTGGGCATTTATTTCAATTATATCAGTAAGCCCTTTGAAGTTTTGGGGCTTAATCTCCGTTCTTGACCCTGTAGTGGCTACCTGTACCATAAAAATAATCTGATCGGTGGCAGTCAGTTTACCGTCAGGTCCCCTTTGAGGCATTTCCGTATTTCTGACAGTTGAAATATTACTCATAAGTTCTATTTCATTAATATAATCCCTGCATGCCCTGAAAATTGCTGATGCCAGGTAATCCTGTCCCTGTTGTGAGTTAAGATAATTTTCCTCCTCAGGATTTGTTATGAAACCTGTTTCGATAAGAACACTTGGCATTGTTGTGTTGAACAGAACCCAGAACCCGGCCTGTTTTACACCACGGTCTTTTCTGTTTACCCTTATATTGAACTGGTTCTGGATCTTTGCAGCCAGTTTTGTACTCTGTTCAAGATAGACGTTTTGCATCAGGGAGAACATTATATATGATTCAGGCGACTTGGGATCGAATCCTGCATATTTTGTTGTATAGTCCTCCTCAAGTAAGATCACTTCATTCTCTTTCATTGCCACCTCAAGGTTTGCCTGATCTTTGGTATGGCCCATGACAAATGTCTCAGCACCACGCACATTCTTTGAATTAGCCCAATTTGCATGAATGGAAATGAAGAGATCTGCATTATTCTTATTTGCAATCTTTGGGCGTTCTATCAGGTCGACTGTTGAATCATCCTTCCTGGTATAGATAACAGTTACGTTTTCAAGGTTATTCTCAAGATAATATCCTGTTTTTAAAGCTATTGCCAGATTTATTTCCTTTTCTTTGCTATATTTCCCCAATGCTCCAGAATCCCTTCCACCATGACCCGGATCAATTACTATAACCCATTTTTTATCTGTTTTTTTTTCGGGTAATTCAGTACTGGCATTACACAGACTAATGGATAAAAAGATAAATATAATTGCAGTACATATATTAATGGGGTTCTGTTTTACGTTTTTAAGTAGTGTACTCATGCTTGGTTCGCGTTTTTTTAATAGTTTTGCCGCTAACATCCAAGAATCAAACCTTAACTGTACAAAAATAGTATTTAAGTTGTATTTTTTGAAAGAAAAACGGTTCCTTGTGGTGTTCCTCGTGTTGGTCCGTTTTACATTATTGTACTCCCAGGAAGATAGCGTTAATACAGCTATACCGCCGATACGAGATAATATTCCATTAACTGATACTGTCATTACTTTGAGAAGAATATCTGCCGATGCTATTGAACAGCAGGTAACATATAAAGCTTCAGGGGAAAAAATAAATGATCTTGTTAACAGGAGAGTTACCCTGATCGGGAAAGGAGAAGTAACCTATGAAGATATTCTGATAGAGGCTGATTCCATTGTATTTACTATGGATAACAACCAGATTTATGCCGTTGGTATAATGGACTCTACAGGACTGGTAACAGGTAAACCATATTTTAAATCGGGCTCTGAGGAATTTGAAGCTGATACATTAAGATATAATTTCAAAACGAAGAAAGCTATTGTAAAAAATATAATTACGCAGCAGGAAGAGGGTTTGTTACATAGTCAGATAACAAAGCTTCTTGAGGATGGAACCTCAAATATTTATAACAGCACCTATTCGACATGTGATCTCGATACTCCACATTTCTATATAGCACTTAAAAAAGCTAAGGTATATCCAGGAGAAAAAATTATCTCTGGTCCCGGGAACCTTGTACTGGAGGGAATACCACTGCCTATTTACATTCCTTTTGGCTATTTCCCAATCCAGACCAAAAGAGCAGCATCCGGTATTCTTATACCAAAACCTCATTATGAATCAAACAGGGGTTACGCTCTTACAGATGGTGGCTATTATTTTGCGATAAACGATTATTTTGACCTGACCCTGATGGGAAATATTTTTACTAACGGCTCATGGCTGGTTAATGCAAAGACCAACTATAATAAACTTTATAAATACAGTGGGAATTTTTCATTCAGTTATGCTAATAATGTAAGTGGTCATAAGGGACTTGAAGATTACAAGAAGCAAACAAACTACAGTCTTGGATGGACATATAGTCAGAATCCCAAAGCCCGGCCCGGGTCACGATTTTCAGCAAGCGTTAATATGAGTTCCGCAGGCTTCGACAGGGAGAACAGTTATGACCTGAATCAACATATCACCACCCAACGGCAATCCAGTATAAGCTATTCCAGAACCTGGCAAGGTACGCCCTTCAATTTAACTGCCAGTATGCATCATAGCCAGAATGTCAAGAATAAGACAGTGAGTCTGAACCTTCCCAAAGTAAATTTCAGCACCTCACGGATATACCCATTGAAAGGAAAAAGAAGTGCAACAAAAAAATGGAGCCAGAAACTTTCATTTCAGTATTCAGCATCTATTGATAACCGGATAAGTACGTATGATAGTCTTCTTTTTACCAGTGAGGTGTGGGATGATATGAATAATGGGTTTAAACATAAAGCACCTATAAGTCTTCAGTTACGTCCTTTCAATAACTTTTCAATATCACCGTCAGTTACATATGAAGGAGTTATGTATACAAGGAAATATATAAAACGTTGGGATCCAGATCAAAAAATTGTACGGAATGATAC
The DNA here is from genome assembly GCA_964617415.1 of uncultured Rikenellaceae bacterium. Taxonomy (GTDB): domain Bacteria; phylum Bacteroidota; class Bacteroidia; order Bacteroidales; family VadinHA17; genus LD21. The sequence continues at coordinate 5,799 of CAZTXH010000128.1, forward strand.
CCTTGAAGGGGTTTTTTACGGGCATGCAATAAATCCTTCGATAAGTGCAGGATATAGTCCTCAGATATTCGGTATATTTGATTTCGTCAATCCTGATTCAAGGGTAGATGCCATCCGGCATGTTATCAAACCTTCAATAAGCTTTAGTTATATTCCATACCTCGACGGGTTAAGTTCAAAAATGTATTACGATGTTCAGCAGGATACGGCCGGAAATACTAGAAGATATTCAATCTTCGAGGGAAATCTTTTTGGAACACCTTCATTATCAAAGAAAAGCGGAAGCATATCGTTTAGCCTTGTAAATATCTTGGAAGCCAAGGTATTTCAGCGTGGAGACACAACAGGTAAGGCCGAAAATGTCAAGTTGATTGACAATTTTGGAATTACAACCTCATATAATATATTCGCAGATTCGATGCCATGGTCTCCTGTAGCAATGAGTTTGCGAACATCACTTTTGGGTGAAATAGGTGTTTCAGCATCTGCCAATTTTTCAATGTATGGACTTAGTCCTGAAGGCAGGCAGGTAGCAACCTATTATTTCACCCAGAGCCGTAAACCTCTTCGCCTTACACGCTTTGGAATAAGTATAGATTTCAGTCTGAATGATCTTTTACAAAGAGATAAAAAGAAAACAACCTCAGCGGCGCCTTCAAGATCGGGTAGCCAGGACATACAAAGACCAGGAACAAGCGGATTGACTGCCGGGTCTACTTACCCCCCCGGGTTTGATGAATACGGA
>CAZTXH010000129.1:0-6529 GCA_964617415.1 uncultured Rikenellaceae bacterium
CCAGGCTATCAGATTTTGATAAGGCAGAGGAATATCTTCTTACGGCAATTGATACCCTTGCCAAGTTAGGTGATAAGATTTCCGTGCCAGAGTTCATGATTGAATACGCAAATATTCTTCGGCAAAAGGGAGAAATTAAACAGGCCATTACCTATGCTTCCAGGGCGTTAAAAATTTCTGATAGTCCGAATTATGAACGAGATGCATCACGCTTGCTTGCCCGGCTATATGAGATTTCCGGCAGGTTTGACAGTGCTTATTATTATCAATCAATATTTATAGTCGCAAACGACAGTATAAAAAATATTAAGAGTGTTCAGAAAATGGCCAACCTGCGTACTCAATATGAAGTTGGGAAGAAACAGGCTGAGGTTGATGTATTAGAGAAAAACAAATTATATCAGCGCATAGTGATTCTGGGACTGGCAATTATTCTTTTTCTTGCCATAGGAATTATACTGGTTTATTATTCTAGTCTGAAGCGCTCAAGAAAACTTACTGCAGCACTTGATGAACGCCGGACATTACTGGAAAAACAGAGATTTGAACTGAAAGAAAAGAATGAAGAACTGAAAGAATTATATAAGATTACCAATGACCAGAAGGAAGAAATCATAAGCAGCATAAATTATGCACAGAAAATACAACAGGCAATTTTACCACCGGAAGCATATATTACTGAGTTGATAAATGAAAATTTTGTATTCTTTAAACCCAAAGAGATCGTAAGCGGAGATTTCTATTGGATAAAACAGATAAATCAATATATCATTTTAGTGTCTGCAGATTGTACAGGTCATGGAGTTCCGGGGGCTTTAATGAGCATGCTTGGGATAAGTTATTTAAATGAAATTGTGCAAAGGAAAGAAATTACACAGGCAAACCAGATTCTGAATGAACTGAGGAAGGAAATAAAGCATTCTCTCAGGCAGACCGGGAAAAAGGAAGAATCAAGAGATGGCATAGATATGGCTTTATGTGTTATTGATACCAGTAAAAGTATCATGCAATATTCTGGTGCCTATAGTCCTATATATATTATCAGCAATATAAACGGGCAACCCGAAATCAAGGAAATAAAGGCTGATATGATGCCTGTAGGTGTTCATGTTTCAGGCGATAAATCCTTTACCAATCATGAGATTAAACTTGAAATTGGTGATACTTTTTACATTTCTACAGATGGTTTTATTGACCAGCTTGGTGGACACAACAATACAAGATTTGGCAGTAATAACTTAAAAAAGTTACTTATAGAGATCTACGATAAACCCCTGTTTGAACAAAAAGAAATTCTGGAGCAGAAACTTGATGACTGGATGGGAGAGCATCCTCAGCGTGATGACATATTGGTGATAGGTGCACGAATTTAAAAGAGTTAAATTACAATACCCACCCCGGGCAATGATCGGAACCCATTATTTCTTCGAGGATAAAGGCATCCTTAACTGATGGGAGCAAAGACTCGTTTGAAAAGCCATTTATTTTTCAAAACTGTTCTCTGCCAAAAGAACTTCCTTCTTTTTTACCTGATTTACCATTCATATTAAAAGTATATGAAATAGATAATTCAGCTATCGGGCCGTTTCGGTTATATTCAGATTCCTGAAAGAATATCTGATCACTGTTACTATTATATGCACGTGTATTTATTATTGTTTTATTTGATCCTAAAATATCCAGCATTTTTATGGAAAAAGTCCATCCTTCAATTTTTAGGGGTGTATAATTCAGTGATGCATTGGCCATATAAAACATTTCATCTCTACCCTGTGCTGTAATGGTAGCCGATTTAATATCAAAATCTAAAGTAAATTTCAATGACTCAGTTAAAATGAAATTAGAATTTCCTTTAAGGTTCCAGTTAGTACTTCTGTTGTTTTCCCTGTATCCAAAAATATCAGCTTCAACTTTATAGTTATATAAAGAACTGCTTAAAAAGAATCTGGCAAAGGTGGCTGCTTCAATATTCAAAGCTATTTCAATACCTGCAGCCCGGGTGTTTGCAGAATTGGTATAGCTTCTTATCAGAACGTTTTCCTCCTCATAAACTGTATTAACACGAAAAACCGCGTTATTTATCCCACGATAGAACCCGGTAAGGTTAAAATCATATCTTTCACCTTTATTATTAAATGCAAGTTCAAATCCTGTCAGATATTCCGGTTTAAGGGCCGGGTCACCTGCAACATAAACCTCGAAATGTTCACGATACAAAAAGGGTGTCATATTTGTTAATGGCGGTCTGCTTATTCGTCTGCTGAGAGCAAGTGTTGTCTTATTCTTTTCAGTAATATCATAACTCAAATGTATTGATGGGAAAAAATCCAGCTTATGTATTTCATAACTTGATTTTTTTGTTCTTTCAAAAATTGTGAAATAATCAGGATTTTCCATTTCCAGAACCTGATCAGTGTATTCAACTCTTAACCCGGCAATTAAATTGATTTTACTGCCTATCTTACCATTGTAATCAACATATCCCGCATATATGGCACGTTTGAAATCAACAGTATTTTCAAAGTAATTATAACTGTCCCATATATTGTTTATGACATCAAGTGTGTCAAAATCAAATGCTCCATTTATCTGGAAATAATGAGGTTGTATTCCAAGACCTAAATTGTGTCCATTTCCCAGTTTTTTTGTATAATCAACTGATAACCTATAGCCATTAAGAGGTGTATTATCAGATTGTTTAAAATGAGTTTGAATATCACCAGCTGCTTCAGATATTGCATCGAGTTTATACTGACGGTTATCCATTTCATTTCTGAGTTCGGAATGTTCTAAAAGAACAGAAATCTTAAGATCTGAGTTATTATCTAATTTTTGAATGTAATCGATATTGGCTATATAAAAATTACCATACCGCATTTTTTCATTTGGATTATATAGCCAGCTTTCATCAACAGTAATACCAGTTAATGGATTTTTGTCAATATCACCTGTGAAAGTATGATAATTATATAGAGCAGATCGTCTTTTAGTACTCTTTCCAAAAAGGAATGAGACTGACACAATGGTCTTATTTTGAAACTGGTAATCCATTGCTGCTTTTGCGGTAAAATCCTGCGACCATTCAACACGAGGCCCAACAGGTATCATATGGAAATATGACTCATTTCCCTGCCACAGGCTGGCAAAACCACCTCGCGTACCGTTGACGTTCTTTTCAGAGAAGTTTAATCCACTATATAATGATAATTTGTTTTTACTATAGATTAGATTCAAACCTCCTGAATACCTGTTATCATTGATATATCGATTACTTATCTGATGGGTATAATTATCCCAAGGAGCTGCTCCCAATAAACCGCTGGCGGAAATTGATATTCCTTTCACACTTGTCTTTCGTGTAGCTATATTGATAATGCCACCTTTACCCTGAGCATCGTATCTGGCTGATGGAACAGTAATTATATCTATACTCTCAATATCTGTGGCTTTTATTTGGGTTAGCATAATTTCAGTATCTATCTGAGTGGGTTTCCCGTCAATATATACCATAAAATCGGTAGTTCCTCTTACTGATATTACACCATTCTGATCGATTGATACAGAAGGGAGTTTGTTTAATAAATCTGACGCTGTACCTCCACGGGCAGTTTCAAAATCATTGACATCATAAGTGATCCGGTCCAATTTGGCAATTCTCCTTTCAGCCAGATCTTTGACCTCAACCTCATCCAGCCTAAATGTTACAACATCTAGTTCTGTTTCCCCGATAATGACTTGCTGATTTTGATTATTTATGTCAATATTTTTAATGGTATCTGACTGATATCCGATAAATGATAGTATTATATCATATTTTCCGGAAGGAAGATCATCAAAGTGAAAGTTTCCATCTGAGTCTGATGTTGTTCCCCTGATTGAAGAAGGATCATTTATATCCGTGACCGAAATATTTACATAAGGGATCCTTTCTTTTGTTGCCTTGTCAGTCACAAAACCCGAGATAGATCCTTTTTGGGCATAAGTGTTTGTTATACTTGTAATTATTAATAAAAGTATTGCACTTGAGAGAATTCTCATTTGGTTTTTTAAAATCTTTCTGTATTAACAGAAAGGTTATTTTTCAGCTTTCTTATAGCTGATCGATACTCCTGCTCCCTGGCTATTTACTTTTGTTTCGTAATTAGGGAGACTTTTTATGTATTCGAGAAACTCAGCCTGTCCTCCCCGACCTCCAAAACCTCTTCTACCTCCTCTATTATATCCCGAATAGGATCTGTCAGATATATTATGAGCTGTAAAACATCCTCCCACTATCAGTTTTGGATCTACATCAATAAAGTAGTTCTTATACCATCCTTTGTCAGCGTCACTGAAAACAAAGTCGAATGGCCCTTTAAGCTGTTTGACAAGCTCGTGTGCATCAGCGAGGCGGGCATCGATATAGTCTGAGAGTCCGGCTTCCTTAAAATTCTGCAAAGCCTGCCTATGTCTGCCTTCATCAATTTCGATAGTTATCAATTTACCCCCTGTCTTGCTTAAAGCCCATGCTATCCATATTCCGGAATGGCCTGTTGATGTTCCTATCTCAAGAGCATTTTTGTAGTTATTATTGACAATAATGTCAAATAAAAGCTTTCCATCAATATAAGGCACATTCGAATCTCGCCATTGCCATACATGTGAGTCAAGGTATGCTTGAACTTTTTCATCAAGTTCGAGATTTTCCTTAAGAGCCTGGCTAAAAGCAGATGAAGATATTAATCCTGACAGAGCTACAGTGATCGTAAATATTAACAAGTAATATCGTATCATAATTTTAAGAATAATTCTATAATAAATAGACAGCCGGCTACAGCAATTTATTCCTCGTATTGTTTTAAAAACCATACTTTTTGTCACTTGAGTCAGCATGTAAGTAAGAACTTACACTTAAAGAAAAGAATAACTCATAGTGTAGATAATACCCTTCCCACCTGCAGGTTTTCTTCTTTGTGCTGATGGCAGCCCCAATGTTTATTTTACAACTGATTAATTACAATACCTACCGGGCAATGATCGGAGCCAGGTATTTCTTCAAGGATAAAGGCATCATTTACTGATGGAAGCAAAGATTCGCTGACCAGGAAATAATCGATTCTCCAGCCAATGTTTTTTGATCTTGCACCTGCCCTGAAGCTCCACCAGGAGTATCTCCCGGTCTCGTCAGGGTGCAGGTGACGAAACGTATCTGCCAGTCCTCCATTTATCAACCGGTCCATGCCGTCAATCTCCTCCTGCATATAACCGGCTGTTTTATTATAATTTTCTTTAGGGCGTGCCAGATCAATCTCTTTGTGTGCAACATTAAAGTCACCACATACAATTATGGGCTTGATCTTTTCCAGATCTTTCAGGTAATTAAAAAATGCCTTATCCCAGTTCTGTCTGTAGCTTAATCGCAGAAGGTCAGCGCCTGAATTCGGCACATAGACATTAACCAAAAAATAAGGTTCATACTCCAGGCATAATACACGTCCTTCATTATCATGCTCCTTAATGTTAATACCTAAGGTAACATTCAGGGGTTCAATTCTGGTGATAACTAATATTCCTGAATAACCGGGTCTCTCGGCAGAATTTGAGTATGAATAATATCCATTCAGGGATTCGAGAGTTTCTGCAACCTGATGATCCTGAGCCTTGGTTTCCTGTATGCAGAGAATATCGGGATCAAGGAGTTTAAGATCCGTAAAAAAGTTCTTTTTAACTATAGCACGAATTCCATTTACATTCCATGATATAATTTTCATAATCGGGGTCTTGATAAATTGTAAAAATAGTCACAGGATTGAAAGAAACAAATGTCTTAAGTAAGAATTAGTCAAATGCTGGATTATGGGTCCAAGCTGGGATCAGGGCCGAGCGTTAAGAAATTGCCCTGTGGGCAATTTTAGAGAAGTAGTCAGCCTGCCGCGATGGCTTGATCCCAGCGAGGGTAAGCAAAAAGGCAGTCGTATGACTGCCTTGCGCGTGGGCCCAGCTGGGATCGAACCAGCGACCCCCTGATTATGAGTCAGGTGCTCTAACCATCTGAGCTATGGGCCCGTTCTGGTTGCAGGGTGCTGGTTACTGGTTACTGGTTGTATAACTACTTGAAACTCAATTAACCAGCAACAAGCAACAAGCAACAAGCAACCGACTTAAACGGACTGCAATATTAATTATTTGCTGTTAATAATCCAAAATCATCCTTAAAATGTTTTTTAGCAGGAAATCATTTAATTACTTATGTATTTTATTTCCTGAAACTCATTTATTGCTATAGATGATTTATTATTCACTATTTTTATAAAAAAAGAAAAAATTTGAAAATAAATTTATCAGGATCCGGGTTGAGACAAATCTGGATAAGCATCATACTTTGTAATTTCATAACCTCCTATTCACAGGAGGCGACAGAACTGATACCTTTTGACCAGGCATATAAGCGTACGTATCAAACTGTCAGACTTAAGGAGATACCACCGGTAGTAGACGGCAGACTCGATGATGAATGCTGGAAAAATGAAGGTGCCTGGTCACAGAATTT
>CAZTXH010000130.1:0-6526 GCA_964617415.1 uncultured Rikenellaceae bacterium
GTGGAGCAGTAGGTGTGCTGGCACTTATCGGATATATTATTGGTGCAATAATAGGACTCTTCATCGGAGCAGTTATAATGCTTATTATTTCCGCAATTTGCAAGGGAACCACAGAATTCGAACCTAATGTAAGAGTAACCGCATCAGTAATGGTGATCATGCCTATTAGTGCACTGTTAACATTTGTTGGTGGACTAAATTCTACAGCAGGTTCTATTATCACCCTTTTAGTAAATCTTTACGCTCTCTATCTTATTTATCATGCTCTTGTTGAGGCTCTCAAAGCAAAACCTTCGAGTTCAAAAGTACTTACAATCATCCTTGCAGCCTTGCTTGTTTTATTCTTCCTGATCGGACTGGGTGCCAAGAAAACAGCTAATAAATTCCTGGAGGATTTTGATAGTGAAGACTTTCAGGAGATGATAGAGGATTTGGAAACCGATTAGCTCTAATGATCAAGTATAATTTGCGCCAGATCAATGCTTTTAAGCTATAGTCTGGCGCTTTTTTATTCACCTTTCTTTTTGAAAGGTAATTGGATTATAAAGTATAATAGTCCCGATGCAATTAAAAAACTGGGTCTTTTCAAGGAATATTTTTGTTGTCCTGGCATACAGGATGTTGATTGTCTTATTGCTGTTTTCTCTAAGTAGAATTGGGTTTTACATATTCAATATTAATATGTTCCCGGATATGAGCCCGGGGGAATTCTTTTCTATAATGAAGGGCGGACTGGTTTTTGATATATCAGCAACTATATATATAAACATGCTCTTCATTATTCTCAGTATTCTGCCTTTCGATTTCCGGTATAGTGAAATCTACCAAACAATATTAAAATATATATTCTTTGTTACTAATGGTCTTGCTTTTGCAATTAACAGTGCCGATTTTGTTTATTACAGATTTGTCTTTAAGCGTGCAACAGCTGATGTTTTCGGGACATTTGAAAATGAGACCAATCTTATCAGACTCTTTTTTGAATTCCTGATTGATTACTGGCCGGTTACTCTATTCTGTATCCTGATCTGGTTTTTGATGGTATTCCTTTATAATAGAGTAAAGGTCAAAAAGCCGGAACCTTCAAACAGGATTATATATTATCTGATCAATGTGCTGATGATCCCATTGGTAGCTGCTCTTGTTATTGGTGGAGCAAGAGGTGGGTACAAACACTCAACACGGCCTATAACGATCAGTAATGCAGCACGTTATATTGGCAACACAAGACATGTGGCTATTGTTCTCAATACACCTTTCAGCTTATTGAGAACCTCAGGTCAGAAGACACTTGAGCGACATGAGTTTTATAGCAAAGAGAGACTTGATGAATTATATAATCCTCATTATGTGCCAAAGGGAGAAAAACCATTCAGAGAGGACAATGTCATAATAATTATACTGGAAAGCTTTGCACGGGAATATATAGGATTTTACAACAGGGACCTGGAAGGAGGTACTTATACAGGTTATACACCATTTATGGATTCCTTATTGATGAAGAGTCTTACATTTGATGTATCTCTTTGTAACGGAAGGAAATCGATTGATGCCATGCCTTCAATACTTGCATCTCTGCCATCACTTGAAACACCATATATTATATCTCATTATGCGAACAATGATATCAATGGTCTTGCTTCACTACTGAGAAAAAAAGGATATTATACTAATTTCTTTCACGGGGCACCAAATGGTTCAATGGGATTTGATTCGTTTGCAAGGATGTCGGGATTTGAAGACTATACCGGTCTGGATCAATATCCTGACAAGGATGATTTTGATGGTGTGTGGGGTGTATGGGATGAACCTTTCTTTATGTTCTTTGCCGATAAACTGAACAGTTTTCCGGAACCTTTCCTGGCTTCAATATTTTCAGTTTCTTCGCACCACCCCTTTGAAGTACCTGAAAAATATAAGGACAAATTTAAAAAAGGTCCGGCACCTATTACTGCAGTAGTGAGTTATACTGATTATACCCTCGGTAAATTCTTCAGGAAGATATCTGATGCTCCCTGGTACAATAACACTTTGTTTATAATTACAGCAGACCATACAAATGAGACTCTCCATGAAGAGTATCAGAATAATTATGGTGTATACAACGTACCGATTGTTTTTTACAAACCCGGAAGTGACCTTAAGGGTATTAAAAACCGGATATCACAGCAGATCGATATCATGCCCACCATTCTTAGTTATCTGGGATATGATGAGGAGTATATAGCATTCGGTAATGATCTTTTTGATGATTCTTATGAATCATTTGCATTTAATACTAATGGAAGTGTTTATCAGTTTTTCATGAAAGATCATATCTTTGAAATGGTTGATAATAAACCTGTAGGATTATATAACTACAAAGAAGACCGGATGCTTAGGACAAATCTCCTGGATGAGAAAACTGAACTCGTTGAAGTGATGCAGGAGAAGATGATAGCAATAATTCAATCATATAACACACGACTACTCGACAATGATATGATTGTAAGAAAATAACAGAATTAATTATTAATTAAATTATCTAGTTATGAAAACTCGTCGTCAGTTTTTAAAGTTAACTGGGGCAGGTGTTCTTGCTGCCGGTGCAGCACCGGTTTTAGGATCGTCTGCTTATAGATTTGCAGAAAGAAAAGTGCCTGAATCTGATAGCTTTACACTGGGAATGGCCGGTTATACATTTGCCAGATTTAATGTAGAGGAAACAATAAAAATGATGAAGCGGATAGCTATTACAAACATTTCTCTCAAAGATTTCCATATGCCGCTTAACAGTACCCGGGAACAGATTAACGCAGTAATTGGAAAATTTAATGATGCAGGTATTAATGTATATACTGTAGGGGTGATCTACATGAGAACTCCTGAATCGGTAGACCAGGCATTTGAATATGCAAAGATGGCAGGTGTTGATATGATAGTAGGAGCACCGAATTATGAGCTTTTAACTTATGTGGAAAAGAAGGTACAGGAGTATGATTTTAAGATTGCAATACATAACCATGGACCGGATAATCCACTATTTCCCAATGCCACAGATATCTGGGAACATGTCAGGGATCTGGATCCCAGACTCGGGATATGTCTCGATATCGGCCATGATATCCGCGACGGACATGATCCTGTTGCTGATATAGAAAAATATGGTGAACGTATCTATGACCTTCATCTCAAAGATGTTGACAAAGCATCTAAGGAGGGAAGGACAGTAGAGCTGGGAAGAGGAATAATAAATATCCCTGAGGTTGTTAAATCACTTAGGAATATAAATTATTCAGGGAAATGCAGTCTTGAATTTGAAAAAGATATGAATGATCCTCTTGCCGGAATTGCAGAATCGATCGGATACTTTAAAGGCGTATTAGCTTGTAAATAAGAAATATATGATATAGAAACCAGCTTTAAAACAATATATCATGAAGAGATTTCTTAAAATCCTGCTTATAACCCTTGGATCGATAATCGGGGTAATTGTGATACTATTACTTATTGCCATGCTGTGGATGTCTGTTAAAGGGAACAGTACCGCAAAAAAATATATAGCAATGGCAGGGTCTGAAGTAGAGACTCTCACAATAGAAGGATTTACCTTCCGTGATCTGAATAAGAACGGCCGGCTTGATATTTATGAAGATGAGAGAGAGACTATGGAGAAAAGGGTTAATGACCTGCTATCACAGATGACTCTTGAGGAAAAAGCAGGACTGATGTTCATTCCTCCCATAAGTGTGGGTAAAGATGGTTCAATATCGGAAAAACCTTCCCTGGGTGATATTTTCTCATTGATGAGTCCAGGAACCTCATACATGTTATTTGGTAAGAATATCAATCATTATAATATATTCTTTGCCACAACACCAAGGGAGATGGCAATATGGTACAATAACCTGCAAAAGCTTGCGGAAAGGACAAGACTTGGTATACCGGTTTCAATTGCCTCCGATCCTCGTAACCATTTCAGCGAAAACGTGCTTACCGGAGCATTTGCAGGTGACTTTTCTCTCTGGCCGGAACCCTTGGGACTTGCAGCAACAGATGATTCTCTACTTACCTGGCAGTTTGCCGATATATCACGGCAAGAATATATATCTGTGGGAATAAGAATAGCATTGCATCCCATGGCTGATCTGGCTACGGAACCAAGATGGGGCCGCATAAACGGGACATTCGGGGAGGATGCCGACCTGTCGGCAAAATTAACATATGCTTATGTAATGGGATACCAGGGAGACAGTCTCAGTGCTAACAGTGTTGCCTGTATGACCAAACATTTCTCCGGAGGCGGACCCCAGAAAGAGGGGATAGATCCTCATTTCCCAGTAGCAAAAGGGCAAATATATCCGGGTAACAATTTCGATTACCACCTGATACCATTTGAGGCATCTTTTGCTGCCAATACAGCTTCCATAATGCCTTATTACGGTATCCCGATGGACCAGACAAGCGAAAATGTGGGATTTAGCTTTAATAAGGATATGATTACAGGATTATTACGCAAAAAATACAATTATGACGGTGTAGTCTGTACTGACTGGGGCTTGATAAGTGATACCAAAGCCTTGGGAATCACTATACTTACTGCACGAGCAAGAGGAATGGAAAATGCTACTGAAGAAGAGAGAATGTTAAAGATAATTGATGCCGGAGTAGACCAGTTCGGAGGGGAACTTTTAACTGAAATGCTGATAAAGCTTGTTCAGGAAGGAAAAGTAAGTGAAGCAAGACTTGATGTTTCTGTAAGCAGGCTTCTCAGACAGAAGTATGAATTAGGTCTTTTTGACGGTCCTTTTGTTGATCCAGATCATGCAGAACAAACTGTTGGAAATACTGAGTTCAAAGCTGCAGGTGAGCTGGCTCAGAGAAAATCAATAGTCCTTCTTAAAAATGATTTAAAGGATGGAAGCAAAACCTTACCACTGAAATCAGGGTTAAAGATATACATTGAAAACATCAATCCTGAGACGGCCGGTAAATATGCGACAGTAGTTAAAAAACCTAAAAATGCTGATTTCGCAATACTACGACTGAAAGCTCCCTTTCAACCTCTCGAAGGAGCTGGTCCCCTTGGGAGATTATTTCCTTCAGGCGATCTGGATTTCAAGAAGAAAGAGCTGGCTGAGATACTGAAAGTTTTAAATACGGTTCCATCGATTGTGGATATATACCTTGACAGACCGGCAGTTATTCCTGGGATAGCAGCTGCATCAAAAGGATTACTGGTAAATTTCGGGGCCAATGATGAGGCTTTACTGGATGTTATCTTTGGGAAAATTTCTCCTTCAGGGAAACTTCCCTTTGAATTACCTTCATCAATGGATGCTGTCAGAAAACAGAAAGAGGATCTCCCGTATGATTCGGAAAATCCACTATTCCCATTCGGCTTTGGATTGAATTATTGATTATGGGTCCTAGGTTCTAGGTCCTAGTTCCTCATACCTGGTTGGTTAGCTAAAGATTATTGAGAAGAGCCAGTTCTTTCATCTGATCCTGTTTCATCCCATAATAGGCAAAAGCATCATGCAAGTTCCTGTACCTAAGCGCTAAAGTAATGATTTAGATAAAGTTATGGGGTCAATATCTGATAATCTGAAAATTGTGACATTTTCCATGTCCCATTTTCTTATTACATCTTCTACAAGCTTATCTCTGACAGTTATTAGAATATTGATTTTTGATTCTTTTAATAATTTCTCCAGGCAGTATGCCCATCCTTCATTCTCAAGTTCAAGCCTTCCGATTTCATCTATTATGACCAGCTTTTTATCTTTGAGTCTTGCCGGGTTTAGTATGCTTTTCCCTTTTTCAAATCCACCGGGATTTATGTGGAATTTCCCGATTTTCTCTTTCCATCTATCTTCATTTACTCTCAGTAAGGGTAATGTTTCATTGGACTCAATATCAACAATATCATAACCTGTTATCAGAGAATCTTCCATTAGTTTAAGTGATAAGATGCCAGCTATGGGAATACCTTTCTTTTTCAGGACATCTGCTATTTCTTTGGCGAAAGCAGTTTTTCCTTCATCCCTTAATCCGCTTACAATGAATATTTTCGTGATAGATTTTTCTTTATTAAGAACTTCTTTCAGTTTTATATCAGCATGTGAAATAACTTGGTATAATATTGATACAGGGTTTTTTACCAGGTTTTTAAAATCAGGAATGCTTGCTATGAAATCGGGCAGACTTTCAACTGATAGTTCTACCGCCAGGGGTAAATGCCTGAACATGGTCCTGGAGAAGAAATACCTGATTTTCGGGTTATACAATTCTGTTCCTGTCACTGAAAATCCTACCACTATAAGTGCAGCCCGGAAGTTCATTTGGATCCCTATCAGCAGACCATTAATTACTGAATTCTCACCTGGTTGTGCTTTTGAAAAGACATAAGCAGTAACAAGAGTTATAATGACAAAAAATATCCAGAATTTTGGTTTGGAAATCCTCCGTAGTGAATTTTTATATCTGAATGCCCACAGAATGATGATACCTGTTACTGCAGCAGACCATATATACCATGGTGTGT
>CAZTXH010000131.1:0-6482 GCA_964617415.1 uncultured Rikenellaceae bacterium
CACCTGTTGGGCATGTGTACCGGAACCGACACCGAGGTTTATATCTGCCTCAGGGATCTGCAGCTCCTCGAAGAATGCTTTGGACATGGAGTCGTCGTAGTGCTGGCCGGTGTGGACTAGTAGGTGTTGAATTAGTTCCGTGTTCCGTGTTCCGTGTTCCGTGTTTATCATTTTGGATTTTTCATAATAATCATTGATGGCTCTGATGAAGGGAGCGATTTTCATAAAGTTGGGGCGGGCACCGACGACAGAGATGATTTTCATTTGTTTTTTGGGTGTAAAAATAGACTAATTTGTTCGAATATGGTAATGTAATGAAAGGGTAACTAGGTCCTGGGTTCTGGGTCCTGGTTCTTTTTGGTTTGAAAAAGGTTAAAAAAGATTAATTAAGAATTCCAGTTTGATTCAACATATTGGAGATAGTTGTTAATCATTTTACCAAGTTTTTCGTATTCCGGTAGGAAATCCTTAAAAACGGTCAGTTCCGGATATAATTCAATGATAGACAATAAATGGTTTGTTGTTTCATCACATGACGCTATTGAGTATGTAAGGAATTTTACATATTCAAGTTTATATTTTCTTCTTCCACCCTGTGAAATATTGATCTATTTCATGTCTAAAAAATTCTTAAGCCTGTTTCTGATATATCTTTTCCCATATGTAGTTTTGAGATATTTTTCTCTATGCAGTGCATCTTTCTGATTGATGCAGCTTTCATAATAGATTAATTCAAAAGGGAATCTATACCTGGTTGAGATTACTTTGCCAGAATTATGTTCTTGAATTCTTTGGGTTAAATTGGAAGTAAATCCTGTATAGAGTTTATTGTCCTTTTTACTTAACAAAACATAAACGAAGTATTCCATATCATTAACTATTTCACAGGGCTACTATTGTATCTCTCACACTTTTTGAGGATCTTCGTATTTGACCACCTTGTTCATATAACTCAAAATGTGGCAATTTTAATGATTCTCGATGTACTCTGATCGATAAATCAAAAAAATTAATACCCAGCACCCAGTGACCCACTTTGTCCACCATAGCTCGAAGAGCGAAGGTGGAGTACCCAGTGACCCAGCACCCAGTGACCCAGGACCTAGAACCCATCACACCCGGAACCCCGGAACCCGGAACTCTAGTTTATTTCCACCACACCAAAATCTATTGCATTACATCGTCTATTTGACAAACGACGGCAACCCATTCTCCCCTGTCTTGATCTTATAGATGAACTTGAAATTCAGGAAATAGTAAATATCGTTCGATTTTGAATAGATTGAGGAATATCCATCGATGTTATCCGAAAAGGCATATCTGCCACCCAGTTCCACACCGACATTAAACATGCTTGTATAATTAAAATCTGCTCCTACGCCGGCGGGTATGACAAGAGTAAAGCCATCTGTTTTTGTTACAAGGGGAGCAAGATTATCATTTGGCTTAACATGGTATGATAGTCCTCCTATGCCGGCAAAGACATACAGGTCGAACTGTGACAGGAATGACATGGAAGGATTATCAGCCCCTTTTGCCATCAGGAAGCTGTTTTCCGCTTTGTTTTTAATGATATAATATTCTCCTGTCAGTGAAGGTTCGAAAAAGCGGGTTCTTGATTCAAAGTCTCTATCGATGTTCGAACCTCTTACATCTGTGGAATGGAAAAATCCGTATGCCAGGTTTAGTCTGACGGAGACATCACTCAGTATCCTGTATTTAAAACTTGTATTGACGTTGAAACGTGTATGACGGAATGAGATATCCTTTAATCCCAGGAAATTATCACCTTTTGAATAACCACCGATATCTCCGAAGATCTGTGTGGTACCAAGTCCGGCAGAGACTTCATATCTTCTCAGTTTCCACAACTGGGCATTTGCCCCGCCATGGATTAAGGAAAACAACAAAACGATGATAATCAACTTCCTCATAATAATGTCAATTATAATTACAATACTCTCCCCGGTAAAAACCCGGAACTCTGAACGCTGAACCCGGAACCTTCTGGTTATCAAAGTTACGAAAAACCCTAATATGTCATAATATATTATAGTATAGGTTGCTGGGTCCTGGTTCACTGGGTCCTAGGTCCTGGGAGTCACCTGTGCTTTGGATTTAAAATAAGATTGTGGATACTATTGCAATTAATGTACTCACCCCCCCGACCCCCCTATGTGTATTGACCCCCCAACCCCCCCAATGCCGTCATTACCCCCCAACCCCCCCAGAGGGGGGGCTAATTCGTTGGATATAAGGAAAATCCTAATAAATATTACTGTATTAAACCCCCTTCTAGGGGGTGGTCCTGCTTTAGCAGGACCGGGGGTTGCTCTCTTCAGGGGGCAAGCCACGCTTCAGCGGGTCCGGGGGTCTTTATTCCCAGCACTACGCACTGCCGCAACGCCGCAACGTCACAAAAAAATGATTAAAATGATTGTCTGTTATGCAAAAAAGGTCTAAATTTGCTGATATGACAGACATAAATAGAGACATTAGGATTCCTGAAACATCATTTTTCCTGTTCGGACCCAGGGGAACAGGAAAATCGACTTTTGTTAAAAGACTTATTGATAATGATACTTTGTATATAGATTTTCTTGATCCGGATACATTCAGAACCTTCACAGCATTTCCTGAGACTCTTATTAAAACCGTTAATGCTGTCAATCCTGTTCATGTAATCATTGATGAGGTTCAGAAAGTTCCCCGGATACTTGATGTCGTTCATAAAATTATGGAGGAGAAAAGGATAAGGTTTATTCTTACCGGATCGAATGCACGTAAGTTGAAAAAAAGCGGGGCTGATCTTCTGGGAGGACGTGCATTAAACTATAGGATGCACCCGTTCACGGCTCATGAACTTGGAGAATCTTTTTTATTTGATAAAGCCTTGCAAACAGGATTGATACCGGTTGTAGAAAGAAGCGCTGATCCGGCAAAAACTCTTTCGGCTTATGTGGATATTTACCTTCGTGAGGAAATATTGGCTGAAGGTCTTGTCAGAAACCTCGGGACATTTACACGTTTTCTTGAGGTAATAAGTTTTTCACACGGCACTATCCTGAATGTCAGTAATCTTGCAAGAGAATGTCAGATCAGCAGGGGTATTGTTACAGGTTATTTGGAAATACTTGAAGATCTTTTACTGGCATATCGTCTTTCTGTCTTTGCTGGTAGAGCAAAGAGAAAAACAGCAGTACACCCGAAGTTTTACATGTTCGATAACGGATTATACCGCCGTTTAAGACAAAGAGGTCCTCTGGATGTTGAATCTGAAATATCGGGACCGGCCCTTGAAGGACTTGTCGGTCAGCATCTCCGTGCCTTGTCAGACTATACATTTCCGGATACACATTTATGGTATTGGCGTACGTTAGCAGGGAATGAAGTGGACTTTGTGCTTTATGGCGGAAATATATTTACTGCAGTTGAGGTAAAGAATACTAAAGTTGTAAGACCTGTTGATTATAACGGGCTTATATCTTTCGGTGATGATTATCCCGAGGCTTCGCTTGTACTACTCTACAGGGGAAGCATAAAAATGAAACATAAAAATATTCTTGTCGTTCCGGTTGATATATTTCTGAGAAATCCGGAAGAATATCTTAAATGATACCACTGCAATCCATGTACCCATCCCCAAGCCTTCACCGCCAGCTGGCGGTTTCGGCTTGCAAAGCCAATCCCTTCCCTACGTTGCATGGAAGGGGGCTTAATACTCTGAATGTGAGATCATTCCCCCTCTTTACGCCAACTGGCGGAGAGAGGGGGAGTCCTGAGCGGAGTGAAGGGAGGAGGTGACACACATTGTATACACTTTTATAAAGTCATAAGTAGGTGGATTTCAATAGAATTTGGTTTTAAGGGGTAATCTATTTCAGCGAGGCGAACAATAATATGGATTTTGAATCTTGAATCTTGAATCTGAAATCTGAAATCTGGAATTATAAACCGCTCCCAAATAAGATCATCATCACTATTAGCTGACGAATAATTGTAATGGTGAATACACAGGATAGATTTTAGTAATATGCGTTAAATTATTACATTTACAATTATCATATTCAAAGATTTAAAATGTTATCTGAGACAAAGAAATCATCAGGCCTTCCGGAAGAATTCCGGAGGTATTTCTGGGATGTAGCTTTTATTGATCTGACTATAGAAAAATATCCGTGGTTTATTGCTGAAAGACTTCTGAATTACGGGGACCTTGACGGAATAAAGTGGTTATTATCCTGGGCTGACAGAGAATATATCGGGAAGATTGTAAATAAAAGCCGTAATCTGAATCAAAAAACAAAGAACTACTGGCAGCTAATACTTGCTGACATCACTGAATAAATTTATGGTATGAGTCACTATTTTCACTCTGATGTTTTACCTGAAAACCAGTTAAAACTGTTTGAAAAGTTATCGAACGAGTCGTTTATTAATGATTTTTATCTTGCCGAAGGAACAGGTCTCGCCCTGCAGATAGGTCATCGAAGGTCGATAGATTTTGATTTTTTTATTCAGGCTGATTTTGATACATCTGCCATTATAAGAAAACTAACCAATATAGGCAGCTATAAACGTGATAATGAAGAATACAATTAACGGCAGTCTTGACGAGATTAAAATCTCTTTTTTTAGTTACCGGTAGATGATTTCAGGAGTTTTAATAAAATACGTCTTGCTGGATTAAAAGATATTGCAGCAATGAAACTGGAGGCCATTGCAGGAAGAGGAAGCAAAAAAGATTTTATTGACCTGTTTTTTTTACTGGAACGATTCACACTTTATGAAATATTTGAATTTCACACAGTTTAATATGGGCAGGGACTCAGTAACAGATATCATCTTCTGAAGTCACTGGTTTATTTTACGGATGCTAATCAGGAAGCTATGCCTGTAATGATTACACAGATAAACTGGGATGATGTAAAGAGCAGAATAACTTCCCTTGTCAGACAGTATGGAACAGGATAGCTTCCTAAATCACCTTAACAATACGAGTCATAGGGACGTTGGATGGATTCTGGTTACGTGTTTCTGCTTCGAAGGAGCATAGCGGGGACGGAAGGTTGTTTAATACCTGGCACGCATAACCTCGCACGAATTTTAAATCTGGAATCTGAAATTTGGAATTATAAATTCACTCGGGGGTGTTTATTTTCAGGGGCCAGACCCCGCCATTGTTCACCGTAATCCCGGGTAATAGGGACGAAGGTGAAGGTGGGGACGGGGGTATTCAGGTCTCAGGGAGGTTTTTATTTATATGCTGGCAGTAAAACAGCCTGCTTAATATGGATCTGATCCTTTCCTGCAGAATTATCACGTCCTAATATAAAGTCATTTGCTATAGTTAATATAACACTACTGAAATGTTCCCTGTTAAAAGGTTTAAGCAACCAATCGACATCGTTAATGAGATCCACCGGGAACGATCTGATTCGTTGTTCGACGTCTATCTCATTAATTATATTTTTTTTCTTGGCCTCATTGAAAACCTGCATCCAGTTAAAACTGTAACTCTGAGCAAGAGCATAAATATCAAAAATATCCTTTGGTTCATCGCGTCCGATAACTGCTGTCAGTTTATTTGCCAGAATATTTTGGGGATGATCTATGAGGCAGTATTCCGATTTGAAAGGTTTACAGCTTCTGTACTGAACATCATTAACAAACTCAATTTTTACAAAGGAATTTTCTGATTCAATATAATATCTTGCAAAATCTTCATATACAACTGATTGTTCCCGCAGCAGTTTAACTTCATTATTTAAGCTTTTTTCGATCAGTAATATTTTTTTCTGGAAACCTGGATCAGAGTTAACAAAGAAATCAAGATCCTCGCTGTATCGGTGGTTAAGGAAAAAACGTCCAAGTGCTGTACCTCCGGTGAGGTAAAAATCCGCCAGCACTGGTTTCAGTACCTGGAAAATTTTACTATGTATCCTGTAAAGCTTCCTGTAGTCTTTTCCTGACATATCTGTATTTTTGTTGCACCTTTTCGGGCCAGATTTTTCCCACAACCTCATCTGTCATCAGCTCTTTTAATCTTTCTGCCCCGAAAATCCCCAGAATTGTGAACCAGGGCAAACCGGATGCCATTTTTATAAAGAGGGTTTGTAAAGTATAATGACCTGCTCTATCGGTATCACCATTTATGAGCATCTCAAGTTCATCGACGCTAATGTTATAATCCCACATTATTGCTTTAAGTGAATTATGCCTTCCGGATGCCATTTATAAAATATTTACTAATACTGTACAAAAATATTTAATAATCATGAATTAAGCCAAAGGGAGGAGAATAAATAATGAACAATAAGGTCGGAGGCGGGGTTTCTGGTACCAACGAAAAAGTTTTAAATCTGGAATCTTGCCTGCCAGCCGAAGCAATTGCGAAGGCGGGTTACATGTTACATATTTCCTGTTCATGTACTCATCCACCCCACCCAACCCTCCTTAATTCATTGACCCCCAACCCCCCC
>CAZTXH010000132.1:0-6457 GCA_964617415.1 uncultured Rikenellaceae bacterium
CATCAGTGCTTATACCCTGTTCTAAAGCTTTTTCTTTGATATACGAGAGCTGGTCATCCACAGTTGCAAACTGTTGTCCCTCAATATCTGTCCCGGATATTATTTTTCTTAATTTATCATCAGCAAGGTTTTTTTGCATTTCAGTATATGCGGTAATCTGTTTTTCAGTTATTACCTGCTGATATTCGGGAGCTACGATTTTAATAACTGGTTCGGGTTCCTTCCTGGTGATCAGGACATCGGCTGTTGTTGTGTTATTGAAACGATCAGTTACTTTAAAAATAATCCTATTGTCACCTGTCTCAGGTAACATAAGGTAGTTGAAGATTGAATCGGCAACTGCGAATTTCTCAGTATAGACAAGTGAATCTCCAAGCCAGTGTTCCACTATCAGCATTGAGCCTGGTTCTGTTTTCAATGGAATAACAGTTGTATCAGCACCTACAACTGATATAGTATCCTCTATTTCAACATAAAGATCGGCAACGAAATCAGTTCTTGGAAGAATAGTACCCGGCAGATTAAGGCTGTCGGACGGATGTGTAAGTGCCAGGTCAAGATCTCTTCTGATTATTTCCCCACCGGGAGACTCAAAAGTAACTTCATAATTACCCTGAGGAACCTGGAATTCATATTCACCTGTCTGAGGATTGGAATATACAACAACCATCATATCCGGATTGCTTGTATCGATAGCACTTATCTTAATCCTGTCATAGTAGGTGCTGTTGATAAGATCTGCAATTTTTGCTACTCCCCGTACAGTGAATTTTCTTGGGTGATCATCTGAAAAGACTTCAATCCTGTAAATATCCTGACTTCCGAATCCGTCGGGACTATATTTGGCAATGTAGCCTTCATAACCTTCATTTATTGGTTTAAAGAAAAGGTCATCGTCGGTTGTATTAAGCGGATAGCCAACATTCAATGGTACTGACCATTTCCCACTATCTAGTTGTGTTGAATAGAAAATATCATAGCCTCCAATATTAAAATGACCTCGTGAACTGAAAAAGAGCGTTTTATCATCTTTGCTTAAAAAGGGAGTATTTTCGTGATATTTCGTATTTATCACTGGACCCAGGTTTACCGGAGGACTCCAATCTCCTAAACTATCCCTGGTAGAAACGTAGATATCCAGACCTCCAATCGAACTTTTACGATTACTGGTAAAATAGAGTTTTTTATTATCATGTGATATGGTTGCATGTGATTCCCAGTATTTTGTGTTTATATTCTGATTCAGTTCTTCAATAGGGTTCCATGAATCATTTTCATAAGTTGATGAATAGATTATTCCATCATAGCCTGCAGAACTGTAAAGGTAAATTGTTTTACCATCTTGCGATATGGATGTGGGATACAGGTCACGGTCAACCCGAAGAACCTCATTCATATTTATCGGTCCGCTCCATTGTCCATTCTCTTTGGTTGAATATAGAATAGCATCGTAGAATGCCTCTGCTTTGCTGTATATCATTATTGTCTCATCATCGGAGATGACCGGATTGAATTCTGAATTGTTTTCATTGATATTACTGCCAAGATTATGCTCCTTTACATATAGAGGTGCATTCATAAGTTCTTTTGCAATATAACATGATTGTATCTGTTTTTCAACTACTTCGGGATCATAAATTTTAGTATCAAGGTCTTTTTTGAAAAGCTCATAAGTTTCAATCGCTTTATCTAATTGATTATTAATCCTATATGCATTAGCAAGATAGTATAGTGCATCATATGGTGCTCCTTTTTCCCTGAATTTACCTTCCTTATATTTCGGATTGATATCCTTTACGGCTTCCTCTAAAAAATTAATTGCTTTATGTTTTTCTCCGGGAATATTAAGATAGCATTGCCCAATCCTGTATTTATAGTTTGAGTTAGTAGGATAGAATTGAAGTAACCGTTCGTATATAGGCAGTGCCTCTTGGAAATCTTCAAACAGGATCCAGCTTTCGGCATCATAGAACATCATTTTTATTTCAAGTCGTGCCTGGGAATAAATATGATTGCCAGGCAGAAACAAAACAAGCATTATTAGCAGAGTCAGCCTTTTGATCATTCTACGATATTGTAAACCATATAACAGATCTCTCCGTTTCAAGTTCATGTTCTGGTAATGTGGCATTTAACGGGCAGGAGGCTTTTTTCCTAAGTTTCTATAATTAATAAGGTACTAATATAAGAGAAAAAATAAAAAGACAGGCAAATTGATAAGTCCCTTTTTTGTTTGATACCACATATTTTTATATTATAAGCCTGGAAGAATTTTTATCCTATGAACTTAAATACAATTTCAGCGGAGTAATTCTCGAGTATTTCTTTTAGTCTGTTAAGGAATTTCCCGGCCAGAGCGCCATCGATGACTCTGTGGTCATAACTGAGCGAGAGTATCATTATATGCCGGATAGCAATAACATCCCCATCAGGTGTTTCAATAACTGCCGGTTTCTTTCTTATGGCACCAGTCCCCAGAATAGCTGCCTGTGGCTGGTTTATAATTGGTGTTCCTGAAAGGTTGTTAAAGCTTCCAAAATTGGTAATTGTAAATGTTCCACCTGCTATCTCGTCAGGTTTAAGTTTATTTTTCCTTGCTCTGTCCGCAAGGTCATTGACACTCTTTGCCAATCCGGTTAAACTCTTTTCATTGGCATTCTTTATCACGGGTACTATTAGATTCCCGTCAGGAAGAGCAGTGGCCATTCCAATGTTGATATTTTTCTTTTTAATGATATTGTTGCCATCGACTGAGATATTGATCATGGGGTATTCATATAGTGTTTTAGCTGCTGCATCAATGAATATAGGAGTGAGGGTAAGCTTTTGTCCTTCAGTTTCCAGGAATTTCTCTTTAACAGAGTTTCTCCAGGTGACAAGCTTTGTAACATCAGCATCAATAAATGATGTAACATGAGGTGATGTTCTTTTTGAAAGGACCATATGTTCGGCTATTAGTCTCCTGACCCTGTCCATTTCGATTATCTCATCACCTGATGAGATTTTTTCAGGACTTTCTTTTTTCTTTTCAGGTTTTGAAGTATCGTCAGTTTTTTCCCTCTCTTCAAGGTATTTAAATATGTCCTCTTTTGTTATTCTTCCATCCATACCGGTTCCGGTAATAGTATCAAGCTCGATATAACTTATTTTTTCATGGGCTGCCACACTTCTGACGAGAGGTGAAAGAAATTTCCCTGAAGGAGTCCGGCTTTTAAGATCAACAGCTACCTGCTGAATCTCTTTTTTCTCTTTTTTAGTCTCATCAATTGTTTTACGTATCCTGTTTACCTCTTTATCAATTTTACCTTTTTTATCAGTAGCTGTATCACTACCGGTTTCTAAAACTGCTATCACTTCACCAACCTTTACAACAGAACCTTCAACAACATTAATAGAGGTGATAGTCCCTTCAGCCGGAGAAGGAACCTCTGAATCGACCTTATCAGTAGCTACTTCAACCAGTGGATCGTCTTCTTTAACAACAGCACCTTCGTCAACCAGCCATTTATTTATTGTGGCTTCAATGACTCCCTCTCCCATGGCGGGAAGTACTATGTTCATTTTTGCCATTTCTCTTTATCAGTCCTTTTAATGATTTTTTCTTTTCTTGTTATAAATTTCATAATGTTATCAAACAACAATTGTCTCTTTTACAGATAACATTTAAAATCATAAATTGTTTGATAATCCGGAAGAAGACAGAAACAAGCAGGCAGATAAATACCAGGCTTATATTATTCTCTTTTTTTAACCGGTTTTGGCTTAATTTTTACTAAAAATGCTTTTTTGATCAGTGATAATGCTGCCCTGAAAAAAATCGATGTTTTAATTATCAATATTAAGATTTTCGAATTACCATCCTTCAGGTGTTTCTGAACAAAAATCATCATAGCCTTATAGAAGGCAATTGAAACTTTAATATCTGTTTTACTGGTACTTTGTCCTTTAAGATGAATTATGGTTGTTTCCGGGAAATAATAATTATTGAATCCTGCTTTTAATACTCTGTAGCTGTAATCAATATCTTCGCCATACATAAAATAATCTTCATCCAGGAGGCCTGTTTTGAGGACAGCCTCCTTACGTATGAACATAAAGGCCCCAGAAATAATATCAACTTTGTTTGTTTTTCTTTCATCAAGAAATCCAAGATGATATTTATTTAATCGTTTCGATTTGGGAAAGAGATATGAGAGTCCTATCATTTTATAGAAAGCTGTAGCCGGGTCGGGAATACCTCTTTTCGATTCGGGTAGAAACCTGCTTTTGCCATCAATCATTCTTACACCCACTACTCCTGCATCCGGGTGATCTTTCATGAAGTTAATGCATTTATGAAATGTCTCCTTTTCAACAATAGTGTCAGGGTTGAGGATAAGGATAAATTTCCCTTTGGCAAGTTTTATGGCCTGATTATTTGCTGCTGAGAAACCCCTGTTTGTGTGATTTCTTATAAGTTTTATTCCGGGAAATTCATTCTTTACCATGGAACAGGATTCGTCGGCTGAGTTATTGTCGACGACAAATATCTCACAATCAATTTCTTCGGATGCTTTATGAACTGAGATGAGGCATTGTTCCAGAAAATATTTTACGTTATAACTGACAATAATTACAGATAGATCCATTATTGTTTTTTGCCGGTTAACTCTTCCGTTAAGACTATAGCGAGTCGTTTGACTCCCTCTTCAATTACTTCAGGGTCAGAAAACGAAAAATTTATACGCATTGTATTATGACCTGATTCATTACAGAAAAAGGTTGAACCTGCAACGAATGCAACATTTTTCTTTATGGCTTTCTCAAGGATTTTATCGGTATCAATATTGGCAGGGAGGGTTACGAAAAGGAAGAGTCCTCCTTCAGGCTCTGTCCATGTCACATCTTCAGGCAGATATTTACCGAAGCAATTGATCATATGATTACGTCTTTTGCTGTAAAGAGCAATCGTTTTTATAATATTTTTTTCCAGTAGTCCTTTTTCCATATAACGTGCAACGATTCTCTGTACAAATGGAGGTGTACAGAGATCGGCTGTCTGTTTTGCCATAACTATTCTGTTGAGGATGACCGGATTTCCTATTATCCATCCCACTCTGAAACCCGGGGCAAATATCTTCGAGAAGGTACATAATGTTAATACTCTTCCTGTTCTGTCAAGCTGATGCAACATTGGTTGTTGCTTCCCGGTGAAGCGTATATCCCTGTATGGACTATCCTCGACAATCAGAAGGTCATGTTTTTCAGCTATATCAATTATTTTTTCCCTTCTGTTTTCCGGTATTGTTATTCCCGCAGGATTTTGAAAATCGGGTATTATATAAATGAATTTGATTTTTTTCCCAAGTTCATGGAGATGAATGATTGTCTCTTCAAGCTCATCGGGTATCATCCCGTTTTCATCAAGTGAGATGCCTTTGAGTTTGGCTCCATAAACAGAAAAGGCATTCAGCCCGCCAAGATATGAGGGGAGTCCGCAAAGCACATAATCACCGGAATCAAGAAATATTTTTCCGATAATGTCGAGTGCCTGCTGTGATCCTGTAGTTATGATGATATTATCAGGACCGATATTAAGTCCTTCCCTGTTGTGTCTTTTTGCAAGCATGCTTCGGAGCAATGGATCCCCTTCGGTGGTACCGTACTGAAGTGCATCGGCACCCTCTTTTTCCAGCACCTCTGTTACTATTTCCTTCAGATCGTCAACAGGAAATGTCTCTGCAGCAGGCAGTCCTCCTGCAAAAGATATCATATCTGGTTTCTGGAGGAGCTTAAGGATCTCCCTTATGGCAGAGCGTTGCATATTTTTGCCTGAGGCAGAGAGGAATTTGTTTTCAGATTTTATCATTGCTGATAGGGATTTCGATTTGTTATTGCCCGTCCAAGTGTTATCTCATCAGTATACTCGAGCTCATCACCAATAGCTACACCTCTTGCCAGCGTTGTGATGAGAATATCATAATTGCATAGTTTTTTATAAAGATAATAATTAGTTGTATCTCCTTCCATGGTTGTACTCAATGCAAGTATTATTTCCCTTATACTGCCTGCTTTTACTTTTTCTTCCAGGCTGCTTATTTTAAGATCGGAAGGACCAATACCGTCGACAGGTGAAATTATACCTCCCAGAACATGATATACTCCCTTATATTGACGTGTATTTTCAATAGCCATCACATCCTGTATGTTCTCTACAACACAGATTAATGATCTGTCACGTTTTTCATCACTGCAGATACTACAAATTTCATCATCTGAAATATTATGACAAATCTTACAATAATGAATTGCCTCGTGAAGTCTGAGGAGTGTTTCTCCAAATCTCTTTACCTCATCAGGTTCTCTTCTTAGAAGGTTCATTACCAGGCGAAATGCTGTTTTCCTTCCGATACCTGGCAATGATGTAAACTCATTTACCGCATTCTCAAGCAGCCTCGAAGGAAACTCGGTATAACTC
>CAZTXH010000133.1:0-6446 GCA_964617415.1 uncultured Rikenellaceae bacterium
TATCTATACCCTCTGTTGTGATATCCTGGAACCTGTCAGTTTTCTGAGGTCTTGCAAGAACAATTATAAGAAGTGAAACTGCAATCATTCTAAGGGTAAAAAGAATATGTCTAAGATAATTACGGAATGTATTTTTTGTTTTATTAAAGGGTTCAAGACCGGGCATACTGAATGCAGCATTAGTTTTTCGTTGTTTCAAGATATAGTAAGCTATCATTCCCGGAACAATGACCAGAAGCCATAGAAACAATGGTTCAGCATATGTTATTTCTGTCATCATACTGTTTCATCAACTGTTTCTGCATTAATGATCTCTTCCTTCTGCATGGTTGCTTCAACAAATGTCCAAGAGTTTTGAAAATGAACATCGTTTTCAACCGGATCGGGTTTATATTTAGCAAATTTCACAAGGTCGGAGCCTTCAAGTATGGTCTTAAGACTTGTATACAAACCATTTTTTTTGAAGCCTGTTTCCAGAAGAGCCTTCAGAGTTTCAGAAGTTGTCATCTCCAGCGAATAGACTCCATACCTGTTCTCGAGATATTGTCGAAGTATTTCTGTCAACCTGGAATAGTATAATTTCACTTTTCCCTTCTGCCATAGTTGTTCCTCACGCAATTTCTCAAGATCACCGAATGCTATGACATGTGCCGGATCAGGATTAACTATAACTTCTGGCTCTTCCTTAGTCTTTCTGAATTTCTTGAAAAGTCTGATAATACCCCATATTGCTGCCGCAATAACAATTGCAAGAAGCATCCATGGAAGTATTTCACCCAGTGTAACAGGTGCACTGTATGGTTCAATGATATCGAATATTTTTGCACTATCGGGAGGTGTTATTTTCACTCTCATCACTTTGAGAGGTGAATAATCAGAATAAAACCGTTTGATACCTGTTTCGCTTTTTAATTCCGCATAAACAGGTGGCGCCTCATAAAAACCAGAATCAAAAGATGTTACAAGATACCTGTTAACCGTCTTCAACATATTGTCCTGTATGTCGACACTATCAGTAACAGGACCTGTAACTATTTCAATATTGTGGCAAAGGGTATCTTTCAGTTGTTGAAGATTTAATTCAATATCTGAAGGCTGAATAACTGTAACAGTATAATTGATCTGATCTCCAATGTACATGCTTGAGCTGTCAAAAGCAGCAGTAACTTCTATTTCCTGTGCATTTGATAATGAAAGGAAAGTGCTCAGAAAACAAAATAATATGACTGTTCTTTTTATTCTCACCTGCTTTTAAATAATTTGATCAATGGTTTAACATAATCCTCATCAGTACTAATGTGAACAGAATCTAATCCGCATCTTTTCAAGATATTAGCCGTTAGTTCAAGATGTTCTTTCCACCATTTATTATAGGCATCTCTTGTACTTCCCGAAGATGTGTCTATCCATTTTTCTTTTCCTGTCTCAGCATCCGATATTTTAATCAGTCCGATATCTGGCAAAGATGTTTCAAGAGGATCATATACCTTAATTGCTGCTATATCATGTTTATTGGAGGCAATACGTAATGCTTCCTCAAAATCGGGTGCAATTAGATCTGAGATTATGAATGCCGTACATCTTTTCTTAATGGCATTTGTCAGAAAACGCAGAGGCTCATCCAGATCTGTTGTTTTATTTTCCGATTTAAATCCCAGCAACTCCCTTATAATCCTCAAAATATGCTTTCTACCCTTTTGAGGCGGTATGAATTTCTCAACCTTATCTGTAAAAAATATCACACCTATCTTATCGTTATTGAATATCGCTGAAAATGAAAGGACAGCGGCAATCTCTGTCATAACATCCCTCTTAAAATTAATTGTTGTACCGAAGCTTCCTGATCCGCTTACATCAATAAGAAGCATCACAGTTAATTCTCTTTCCTCTTCATATACTTTTATATAGGGGTGGTTAAACCGTGCTGTAACATTCCAGTCTATACTTCTGATATCATCACCATACTGATATTCCCGTACCTCACTGAAGGCAATACCTCTTCCTTTAAAAGCACTATGGTACTCTCCGGCAAAAATATGCCTGGTCAATCCCCTGGCTTTTATTTCAATCCTCCGGACCTTCTTTATCAAATCTGTTTCTTCCATTTCAGGCACGAATTATTTTTTGTTATTATTTAGAAGATCGGCACGCTATGGAACTTCAACTACATTCAGTATTTCTGAAATAATCTTATCCTGATCAACACTTTCAGCTTCAGCCTCATAGGTTAATCCTATCCTATGGCGCATTACATCAGCGCATACTTCTCTGATGTCTTCTGGTATGACATAACCTCTACGCTGAATAAAGGCAAATGCTTTTGCAGCTAAAGCAAGGTATATTGAAGCACGAGGTGAAGCTCCATACTGTATCATATTTTTAAATGATGGCAAACCATATTCTTCAGGATTTCTGCTTGCAAAGACTATATTAAGAATATAATTCTCTATTTTCTCGTCCATATATACTTCTCTCATGATATCCCTTGCTTTAACAATATCAGAGGGTTTGAGAACAGAATTTGTTGTTGGAAATTCGCTGGCAAGGTTTTCCCTGACAATAAGTTTTTCTTCATCCATTGACGGGTAATCGATCAGCACCTTCAGCATAAATCTGTCGACCTGTGCTTCAGGAAGAGGGTATGTTCCCTCCTGTTCTATGGGATTTTGTGTTGCAAGTACCAGGAATGGTTCATCAAGTTTAAATGTTGATTCTCCAATCGTTATTTGCCTCTCCTGCATGGCTTCAAGAAGTGCACTCTGTACTTTAGCCGGTGACCTGTTTATTTCATCGGCAAGGATAAAGTTGGCAAATACCGGCCCTTTTTTTACTATGAATTCTTCTTTCCTCTGGCTGTAAATCATTGTACCTATCAGGTCAGCCGGGAGAAGATCAGGAGTAAACTGGATTCTGCTGAATTTAGCATCAATGATTGAAGCAAGCGATTTTATTGCAAGTGTTTTTGCCAGTCCGGGAACTCCCTCCAATAGAAGATGCCCATTGGCAAGTAATCCTATTAACAGGCTGTCGGTCAGATGTTTCTGCCCAACAATCACCTTCTTCATCTCCAATCTGATGATATCTACAAATGCACTCTCTTTTTCAATAAGTTCATTGAGTATTTTAATGTCTGTTGTCTGCTCCATAATTTATTTTTTTTAAACAGCTAAGATAATAAAAAGCGATACCAATTTCAGAACACTACTAAAACCACTTATTGCAAAAAAAAACATCTAATTAATAAGGAGGTGTTAAGGAAAGTTAAAGTTCTGTTAAATTCAGGGATAGTGGATTCCAGCTAAATCTGGCCCACAAAGAACACCTTATAATTAGGAATAACTCAAGTGGAATAAATGCATTATTGAAAGCATTCGGAAAGACAATCTGAACCAGGAATGCTATCAATGCAAGATAAAATACAATCCGGAACCAGATATACCAATCTTTTTTGAAAATAAGACTTGTCAGGCATAATAGAATACAAGGATTGAGCCATATGATATTAAGGTTCCGGCTTAGCTGTTGATGGTCAGTAAAGAAATTGAAGAATATCATTATTATCGCCAGTATGGAATAGACTGAGAAAATCACCAGATCAATAATCCTGTTTGGGGCAATATTTCTTTTGGTCCCTGAAATGATAATGATCACAATCAGTAATATAGAAAAAACAAAAAGAGGTGTTGTAAAGAATAATTGTTTTACTTGCGAAGGATCAAATTGTAACAGGGTTTCAGGATCCTGAAGCAAGGGAACCATCTTCCCGCTCCTGTTTACAACAGCATCTGACAATCCTTCCTGTAAATCAAAAGGCAGGAACATTCTGTCCCTGAGTGAGGCTTTTTTATCAGCCGGTGTCCCCAGAAGAAGATCTACACCCAGTTGAAGCCATGGATAAGGTTTCTGGTACTCTTCAACTAACACCCTGAACGTTGGTATATCTTTTCTGGCTTCGGGAGGATAACGTAATTTATCCCCTATAGCTTTCTCCAGAATATCTCTAATACGTGTTGAACAATTATCATAGAAAAAGTCGTATCTGTACTTTATATTCTCTGGCTTCATGTTTTCTTCTAGCAGTACAAAAAGAGACTTTAATTCATCAGGCTCGAGATTTACTTTTTGCTGATACACAGAGCGTTCTTCAAAAAAATACTCCTGTAGAAACCTTTCAAATGGATATACACCAAGCATGTATTCCAGTCGGCCTTTTGCAAATTTCCATGCAAAATTAGGCGTGGCAAAGTCAAACACACCCCAGTTATAAACAAGGTCACTCTCATCCGCAGGAATTAGTATCCTTAATGCACTATGCCCATAGATAGAATATGTCTCAGTACCCGGACTACAGGTAATCAGAAAAACCTCAACATTATCCTCTGTCTGCGAATAGAGATTTAAAAAACCTGAAAATAGTATTGTTATTGTTAGCAAAATATTTTTGATCATTGTTTTTGTTTTTTACCAATAATAAAACACTAAAATGCAAATAAGAATGCAATAAGTAGTCAAAACATTTGATTTTTTTTCAAATTGCAGATTAGTTTTATTTTTGAAGAAGTATTTTAGCATATAGAAATGAATTTAGAACAATTCCAATGTGTCAATCCGGTATTACTGGCTCTTTATGCCACACTTTTTACCTATGCTTTGACTGCACTTGGGGCAGCAATGGTCTTCTTCTTTAAGAGTATTAACAGGAAAATACTCAATTCGATGCTGGGTTTTGCTGCCGGTATAATGATAGCTGCAAGCTTCTGGTCTCTTCTAAAGCCTGCTATTGAAATGGCTGAGGCAGATAATGGTAATCCCTGGATGCCTGCAGTAATAGGATTCCTTGCCGGAGGAGCATTTTTATACCTAATAGACAGGATCTTACCACATCTACACCAGGGACTTTCCATTGATAAGGCAGAAGGTATCAAAACATCATGGCAACGAAGTGTTTTGCTTGTTCTGGCAATAACATTACACAATATTCCGGAAGGACTTGCGGTAGGCGTTGCATTCGGAGCAGTTGCTTGCGGCGCGGATCCCGGAATTTTAACAGGTGCAGTTGTCTTGACTATAGGTATAGGACTTCAGAACTTTCCTGAAGGTGCTGCTGTTTCAATTCCACTGAGAAGAGAAGGTTTTTCCAGAAGAAAATCATTTTTCTATGGCCAGATGTCTGGCGTCGTTGAACCCATTGCAGGCGTTATAGGTGCATTTGCAGTTATAATGGTTAAACCAATGCTGCCCTATGCACTTTCGTTTGCAGCAGGTGCAATGATATTTGTAGTTGTCGAAGAACTTATACCGGAATCACAGCATGGTCATGAAACAGACCTGTCAACAATAGGTGCAATGATTGGTTTTGCAACAATGATGTTGCTTGATGTTGTACTGGGATAGATGGATTGATGATTTATGATTGATGAATGATAATTGATGATTTTTTGGTAATTAATAATAAATATTATGAAAATAAAGATTGCATTGGTAGTTTTGATAATATACAGCCTGTCAATAGGTTGTAATAAAAAAGAGCAATTTCAGATCACAGATCTCCATGTACACCTGAAAGGTACATTAACGCTTGAGGATGCTGTTGCAAAATCGGAAGCTGAAAATATCAGGTATGGTATTGCATTTAATTGCGGCCTTGGATTTCCTGTTCACATGGACAGCCAGATAGATTCTGTGCTGAATATTATGAAAGATTATCCACAGTTCTATGTTGGTATGCAGGCTGAAGGTCGCGAATGGATGGAAATATTTTCTGAGGAATCGATCAGTAAATTTGATTATGTCTTTACAGATGCAATGACATTTACAGATGAACAGGGCCGTAGAAACAGAATATGGATCAAAGATGAGACATGGATTGATGATGAAGAAGAATTTATGGATTACCTCGTTGAAGTTATTGTGAAAATAATGAATGAAGAGCCTATTGACATCTATGTAAATCCAACATACTTGCCTGAACAGATGGTAAACAGGTACGATGCTTTCTGGACTGAGGAGCGAATGGACAAAGTAATTAATGCCTCTATTGAAAATAATATAGCAATTGAAATAAACAACAGGTTTAAAATCCCCTCAGAGAAGTTCATCAAACGTGCTAAAGCGGCAGGTGCCAAATTTACAGTTGGCACTAATAATGCCGACGAGAATTTTTCAGGGGCTGAATATGCACTTGAAATGATTAAAAATTGCAGCTTGACTGAGGAGGATTTCTTCTTGCCTGCTAATAAAAAGCAGGATGGATAATATTGATTTTTTAAGGACATTAAAGTTTCTTCCAGGTATTATTCTGGGTCTCACAATACATGAGTTCAGTCATGCTTTTATTGCAAGCAAATGTGGTGATCCAACATCCAGAAATCAGGGAAGGGTAACCCTTAATCCACTTAAACACATTGATCCCATGGGATTTTTAATGCTTCTGATAGCAGGATTCG
>CAZTXH010000134.1:0-271 GCA_964617415.1 uncultured Rikenellaceae bacterium
GGCTAGAGGGGTAAAAAACCAGATTTGTCTCAGGGATACCTGCCCTTCTCCCGGCTTCAAGATCGGTTTCCTTATTACCTATCAGGATACTTTCCTTAATATCAAGATCAAATTCCCTTACAGCCTGGAGTATCATTCCCGGTTCCGGTTTACGGCAGCCACATGGACTATCAACATCCGGATGATGGGGACAGTGGTATACTTTTGTAATAGTTATCCCTTTCTTACTGAATTGTTCTAACATCCAATCTGTAACCTTTTCGAAATCATC
>CAZTXH010000134.1:281-6413 GCA_964617415.1 uncultured Rikenellaceae bacterium
CCGGCAATCCAATATCAATAAAAGGATCATCAAAAACCACACCCTTTAGCAGGGATTTTCCTGCCGCTTTTACCAGTATTTCTTCCTCCAGTGAGAACACCTCCGGAAATTTCCCCGATTCAAAATAATCCCTCTTAACCAGGTATATACCACCATTTATAAAACCTTCGGAACAGAATTTCTTTTCATGAAATTTAATTATTGTATCTCCGGTTATCTCAACTGATCCGTAACGGGTGAATTCCCTCATTCTTTTTAGTGCCAATGTAAACTGGTTGTTATTTTTAAAATGATAATTATAGAACCTTTTGATGTCGATCGGAAACCAGGTATCACCATTAAGAATAAGGACATCATCTCCTGTTGTATATTCAATAGCATTTATCACAGCACCTCCAGTACCTAGAGGTTTCTCTTCTGTTACATAAATAACAGGGATGTTTTCGAACATATTTCCGAAATATTCAAAAAAAGATTCAGGCTTATAACCAATTGACAAAATGATTTTATTAACCTGATATTTTCTTATCCATTTAAGTAGATAAAAAAGAAATGGTTTATCATTTACCGGGGCCATAGGTTTTGGAAGATCAGGGACTGTTTTTCTCAAACGTGTTCCCATACCTCCTGCCAGAATGATCGTCTCCATTATTTTGCATGTTTCTCCCGGCCAAACAGCTCATCTTCTACCAGGCTGCAAATTATGTGGCCTATAAGATTATGTGCTTCCTGGATCCTTGCGGTTTTATCTGAAGGTACCTTGATGCAAACATCACACAAATCCTTCATTGGTCCTCCGAATATTCCTGTAAGCCCGATAGTCACAATTTTTCCCCCCCTGCATGTATTTAATGCCTGTATGATATTTTCAGATGTCCCCGAGGTTGATATTCCTATAAACACATCTCCTTCATTACCAAGTGCTTCCACCTGTCTTGAAAATATTTTTTCGAATCCCAGGTCGTTACCTACCGATGTCAGTATCGAGGTGTCGGTTGATAGAGCTATGGCCGGCAGGGCTGACCTGTCAAAACCAAAACGGTTAACAAATTCGGCGGCTATATGCTGTGCTTCCGCTGCACTGCCTCCATTGCCGGCAAGCAATATCTTCTTCTTGTTTCTGAATGCCGTAATAATTGACTTCGCAGCATCCTGAATACCTGAATTGATCTCTTCTGGGTCAAGCAATTTCCGGAAGATCTCAATCGACTCACCTATCTGAATACCAATTTCTTTCTCCATAATTCAAATCTTTGATAGTATTTATTATCTACTGCCAACTGCCTACTGCCTACTGCCCACTTACTTTCCATCCCTGGCAGCCATTTTCACTGAAGTGGAAATTCAATACCTTACCATTGAACCTGTTAAGGGTTTTAATAAGTTCGAGTCTCTTTACAGGATCAATAGTAAAAAACATGAAACCACCTCCTCCCGCTCCTGATACTTTTCCTCCATAAGCTCCTGATTTAATTGCAGCATCATATATCTTTTCAATGTTTTTATTGGTTATTGAAACGGCCATTTTCTTCTTGTTCTCCCACTCTCTTCCCAATTCCTTTGCAAACTTAACTATATCTCCCTTTAAAAGATAATCTTTCATTAGATATGAATTCTTTTTAATACGGTGAGTTGCCTCAAGGGGAAATTTTTTCCCTTTTAAAGTATTTGTCTGCTGTTCCCTTATTATTTTATCTGACGACCTTGATGCTCCGGTATAGAAGAGTACCATTGATACCTCAAGCTCATCCGCGATCCATTGTTTTATTCTCAGTGGATTAACCACCACCCTGTCATCTTTATAGAACTCAATAAAGTTGAATCCGCCGAATGTTGCAGCATACTGGTCCTGTCGGCCACCACGAAGACCAAGGTCATTTCTCTCTATCCGGCAGGCAAGATGGGCCATGTCATAATCGCCAAGAGGCAGGTTCAGCCATTCAGTAAATGCTTTAAGAATAGCAACAACCATTGTTGATGAAGTTCCAAGACCACTTCCGGGTGGTGCATCACAAAAGGTAGTAATTTTGAATGAGAGAGGTTTTGTGATCCTGAAATCCTTCATAATCCTGTTATAGACTCCTTTATGAAGGTCGAGACACCCGTCAACAGATAATTCCAGGCTTGAAGGATACCTCTTTTTTAGGTTCAGATCTGCCGCATTGATAATTATCGATCCCGATTTTGTCTCTTCAATCGTACAATAAGCATACTGGTCGATTGTTGCATTTAATACAGCTCCTCCATAGAGATCAGCATAAGGTGAAACATCTGTTCCACCACCTGCCAGTCCAAGACGTAAAGGGGCTTTGCTTCTGTATATCATTGTTTATAAAAAATTTCGGATTGCGGACTGCTGATTGCGGATTTTTTAAATCCGAAATCACAAATCCGAATTCCGCAATTTATAAATTATTATAAATTTTCATTATCGATGTTGTAAGCCTATCCCAGGTAAATTTAGCTTTTTCTTCCTTTACTCCCTTGGTAAAAAATTCCAGCCTTTTGTTTGTGAAAAAATCATCAATAGCATCTGCTATCAAACCCGGTTCTGCCGGCACCACATAGCCACATTTACCGTTAGTGACAATCTCGCTTAATCCTCCCACATCGGTTACCAGCATCGGTTTTTCAAAATGATAAGCTATCTGGGTTACTCCGCTCTGGGTAGCACTTATGTAAGGCTGAACAACAAGATCTGCTGCACTGAAGAAGAGTGCTACCTCTTCCTCCTTAATAAAACGGTCATAAAGAACGATATCATCACCAATGTTATGTTTATCAATAATTGCTTTATATGGCGTGTCGCTTTCATAGAACTCCCCTGCAATTAACAGTTTAATATTCCTGTTGCGGAAACGGCTCTCAGCAAATGCCTCCAGAAGAAGATCGAGTCCCTTGTATGCTCTTATAAATCCAAAGAATAAAAGGTATGAATATTGGTTGTTCAGATTAAGTTTTGATAAAGCCTCTTCCCGTGCAATCATTTCACCATAATTATCATACAAAGGATGTTGATTAAATTCTGCCGGTATATTGACCTTAAAGCTTTTAAGATCATCTCCAACACTTTTAGACATAACAACTGCTCCGTCAATACTCTGAACAAAATAGCTTGTTAGGAACCTGTCTGTAACGCTCTTTTCATGAGGAATAACATTGTCAAAAATGCAAATGACCCTGGTATGATTTTCTTTCTTTTTTCCTGTAATCCTGGCTACAGTACCAAAGCAAGGAGCCATGAAAGGATGCCAGTATTTAATAATCAGAATATCGGGTTGCTCTTTTCTTATCCTGTAACCTGTCCTTATCCAGTTAAAGGGATTAATTGAATTAAGGATCCTGGTAATATTTATTCCCTGTGGTGCCGGACTATCAGTATATTGAGTTTTTCCCGGAAACAAAAATCCCGGATACTGCAGCGTGAATGTGAATATTTTCACTTCATGGCCTTCGGAAATGAATTGTCCGGCAAGTCGTTCATTATAAGATGCCAGACCTCCACGGTAAGGATGGGCAGTTCCGAGAATTATTATCTTCATATACAGTCTGTACAAACTATAAAAATAGTAAAACCCGGAATACTGGCAATTTCGGATTGCGGATTTTAGATTGCGGAATTCAGATTCCAGAATTCAAATAATCCTCAAGGTAACTGAATGGCTGCATAAGAATCCCATCTTTCAGTATAGTCGCCCGTTCAAGCATTGAGTTCTCATTTCGTGTAAAAAGATCAGGCAAAACACTATTCATCAGCTGTTTACCAAAATCGAGTGATGCATTCCGGGGCAGTTCACCTGGAAGATTGTCAACTGCCATGACAGTAATATTCGAAGACCTGTCAAAGGGTGGCTCCTCTTTTTCCAATTGTGGATTATAATCAAAAAAAGGATTCGAAATAGTTGTGGCTCTTATCGTTGAAGGTATGGGACCATTTACATCGCAACTGATATCCGCAATAATAGAGATCCTGAAATCAGGTTGCTTCATATTATCTTCCGTGAAAAACACCGGGGATTTTGGATCCCAGTAATGACCTGCAATCAGTACATCCGTAACCTTTGTAAAAGGAAGAAATGCAGATTCATATTCTTCTGGATGTTTTATAAAATAACTGAAGCTGAACTCTTTCCCATCCCTGTGTCTTACATAGTGATCAGGGCCTATCTGACATACGACGGGAACATCAAATTCGTGGTTTAGAAATTCTTCCGGATTAACTTGTACCAAGTTACAAATATTTAATGTTTCCATTGCCCCATTTGCCACTCGTCCCTCACCGGTCACAAGGATCTTTAGTCCGGGAGCCATATCTATAAGTTTCAATCCTCCCCACATCTCTTCGAGGTCATGGCATTGATATGCAGGCTTCAGCTTAAACCTGTTTGTCTTTATACCACTGGCTCTCAGTCCGTTATATGCCCCGACAATCCCTGCATACCTACCGAAAGCAACAACTCTCTCTCCGGTATCTTTAGTAAGGTATTCATAGTCGATAAGCCTGATCCTTTTTTCTGCCATATCCCTTAACATTGCCCTGTTATAAGGTTGTTTCTTCCCGACATGTGCAAAGAAAAGATATGTCTTGCCGGGAATGAATGTCCTTTTATCAACCTCTTTTATTCCCATCAGGATATCACATTCACTAAAATCTTCCTTAAGTGGTATTCCCAGGCATTCGTATTCTTTATCCGAATAACATCTCAGGTCACTTGGTTGGACAATAAATTCAACATTTGGATACTGTTCCTGTAGCTTTATTATCTGTTCAGGAGTTAAAGCGACTCTTCTGTCAGGAGGATTCTTGGTTTCCCTAAGGATACCTATTTTCAGTGATTTTTCCATTTATACCAGTCCTATAGGAGTGTAATAATGTTATAATACTTTTATTTATTATCCAGGAGATGATCAGCAGCCAGGACAAGGAACATAAAGTTAGTTGCCCCGCCACCCATGACATATTCCTGTTGCTGCATGGATCTTTGATGTGACAGCATAGCCTGTAATTGTTCTGTCAATGTTAAAGATTGCTTCTGAAAGCTCCAGACATTGAAGAGCCAGCGTATCATTAAATCCTTCCAATACTCTTGAGGCAGCTGCCATATTAGCTGCAACAGTAAGTTCTCTGCCCTTTGCCATCGGTTCAGCTGCGACCAGTTCTCTGTTTTTATCATACATGCCCGGGCCGTTTGCCTGGCGTGGAAAGATACCTGACACGTTATCCATAAGCCAGGTTTTGCCGAACAGGATGCCAGGGAAAAGTTCCATATTGAATCCAACTTTGCCAATAAATTCATCAGGGATGGGCCGGTCGAGATCGACGGTAATAATAATCGAACTGCCCTCTGCTCTTGTTTTTACAGTATAATTGAAATAAAGATCGGGGTAAATTATCGGATTGAAGCCTTTACGGTTAATTGCTGAATCAGGATAAGTAAGGTTAGTAGTAATGATATTTCCCTCTGGATCAACCGCTCTTTCCTTCTGTTTAGGTATCGGTTGCCACTGACCGGGTGTTTCATCGAGCCTTATATCCCCGTTGGTAGCTATCCTCATCCCATGCATTATTATCGCAACTCCACCCTGATGACCATCGGGATAGATATCCTGAAAAGCCATCACGTTGACTCCGCCATTTTCAAAATATTCCTGCTCATTGAGTTTGAAGCCTGATTGTTGGGAAAATGCTGGAGTTAAAAATAAGATTGCTATTACAGTAAGACAGATTCTTTTCATAATTTAAATTCTAACTGAGTGAATTGATAGAGTAATACCAACGTTGAGATTCCTCGTCCCTCCCGAGTACTCGGGATCGGGACTCGGAATGACAAATCATTAATCAAAGTAAAAGGGAAGAAGTGTCGATTCGCTTCTGAATTGGGAAAAAA
This sequence comes from uncultured Rikenellaceae bacterium, assembly GCA_964617415.1. Lineage (GTDB taxonomy): Bacteria > Bacteroidota > Bacteroidia > Bacteroidales > VadinHA17 > LD21. The sequence continues at coordinate 6,170 of CAZTXH010000134.1, forward strand.
TGAAAATATCTCTGGCGAATCGACACTTCTTCCCCCGATTTCAACACATAATGCTGTCATTCCGAACGAAGTGAGGAATCTCTTAATAATGATTGGTTCCATAATATATATTATTAGAAAACTATCCTTATAATTATAAAATAATATCTACTCGCTGCCTCTTATTCTCTGAATACAATTTATCAGTGACCGTACAGTATGATAATTGCCTTTCCATATTTGTGATTTCTTGTCTTCCTTTGCC
>CAZTXH010000135.1:0-6344 GCA_964617415.1 uncultured Rikenellaceae bacterium
GCTGTAGGTAGGATCGGGTTTCCTGTTTCCGAAGGCAAAGACAGGTACAACAGTACCTTCGAGTAATTCACCGGAAAGAAGGTCTTTTATTACCTTAATGGGTTCGTTGGATTTGATTTTTACTGTTACAGGTTCATTCAGGAATGACTCGACGATAAAGGTACCATTATCATAACAGAAAAGACTCACTTGTGAAGGACCTTCGAGTTTTATATTGAAATCCTGTGTTGCAACAACCCGTATCCGGTTCAGTACCTCAGGAGGATACTTGTACAGGTCGGAGAAGTTGTCAGGGATGGTCAAGACATAAAGAAATGCTTTAGAATATTGTGCCCTATGCAGTATAGGCCAGCCTGTTGCACCCTTTGTAGCTGTTACCTGCTCCCAGGAATCATTTGTGAGATAAGTTATCTGCGGTATAAGTATCTCTTGTTCTGATTTAGCACTACTGCCCCAGTCGGCCCTGAAGTTAGTAACAAGAGCCTTCCTGTCGGTATAGGTCAGTTCAACAATATCGTCTATACCTAAGCCCTGAAGAGCCCTGAGCAGTCCGGATGTGATCATAATATTTTTCCCCGACTGCAAACGTTTTTTGATCTTTTCCACTACCAGAGGGTCAAACTTTGCCGATTCAGTAAGTATTATCATTTTACCTTCCGTGGGGAATTCAGGGGAGATATCCATCGGGATACCTATCATACTGAGGTAGTTCTGAAGGAAATCCTCACCTATAGCATGATATGGGCGATAACTCATCACACCTACGGGATTACCGAGTAATCCAAGGAATTTATCTACATTTTCAAATGTAAGTCCCGCTGCCCTGGCAATAGTGGAAGGCTCTATTGTTTTTCCGTTAGACAATTGAATTGGCTTCAGCATCTCATCATAATCGAAGCTTGTTCCTGTACCCTGCCATTCTCCCCTCTGTGCCGGACGAAAAGGGGTTTGAAGTTGCCTGTAATCAAACATTGTAATTTCAGGAGCTTTGGCGAAGAGTGTGAGCCAGAACTGTTCGGCATAGCGGTCGAGGTAAAAGGCAGCACCCGGATCGACCCAACCTCCACCGTTACGGCCAGGTGCAATATTGTTAAAATACCTGACAATCAGGAAGCTTTCATACTGCTGTAGATGCTGATCTGTAAAAACCGGATCACGTGTTTCGGTACCTGTATAGATACCATCGAACATTGAAGGCTGGGTCTCGAGGTTGAAACCGAGACCCTGGAAATGTTCATACCAGTTGGGATATTTGATTATTACTTTAACATCGGGATTGACCGTTTTTGCCGGGTCTATTACCAGTTCGCGGGCAGCATTGGTCATTAGTTTCAACCGGTAATCAGTCCAGCTCATATCACCCTTGGCCGCTATACAGAGATCACATTTGCAACTGGTAAAGAAAAAGTCATCAAGGATGAATTCATCAAAATACTTAGCTGTGTATTCTGCAATCTCCCTCACTTTCTTGCGGTGATCGGGATTGGTATAACAGAAAGTCTCGAAGTTATTGCTTTCATCAATAGTATAGGTTATTCCCCCGGCTACTTCCAGTCCTTTTGATTTAAAGAATTTAATGGCAGATTGGAGGGTTTTATCATCAACAATCAACTGATTACGATGTGTCTCGAGATATATCTTATCGACTTTTACCTGCTGGCTTATCAGGTTCCAGGTCTCTTCAAGTTTTTTGTGATCGGCCATGTCACGAACCTCGTAGGCTCGTGCGTAAACCGATACGGTAAAGTTCTTGTAGAAAGGAGGTTTTTGTGCATCAATAACAGTAAAGAAGAATACAGATGATAAAAAAAACGATATATTTTTCATGGTCAAAAATATTTTGTTAGAAAAATAAAGATAGGAATAAACAAAAAATGAGAAGGGGGGAATGGACTATTTATCAGTGTATACGGGAAAAGCTTCGTCGCCGGCTCTTTTTGAGAGAGGGGTCTCATTTTCCCCATAGATATCCATAAGATAAATCTCTCCCTCGTAAGCCAGGTTACGGGTTGTTGCAAAGAGTATATACATCCCATCGGAAGATATTTCGGGATTCTCATTGTCCCTGTAACTGTTGGTTAACCTTGTAATATCAGAGCCATTACTGTTCACCGAAAATATTTCAGGATCTCCCTGGTCAATATCTGACTGATAAACAATTTTTCTCCCGTCAGGTGTCCACTGTGGATAATAATTACCAAATGCCGGCGGATCAGTACCTTCATAATTCATGAGATGTGAATATGTAAGCTGGATGGGATTGCTTCCGTCACTATCTGCAATAAAAACCTGTGGACTCTGATTTTCTACTATGGCTGTATAGGCAATTTTTCGTCCATCAGGAGACCATACCGGTTCATATCCCCCGGGTAGAATAAGTTGTTTATCCGAGCCATCAATATTCATTAAATAAACACCCCTGGAAGTACCTTTTGTCTCTGCAAATGCTATTATATTATCATCATGGGAGAATCTGGGGGAATTATTGTTTAAAGTATCGGTCAGAACACTTTTTCCCCTGGTTGAAACATCATAAATGATTATATCATTTGTGGGATTAATATACAATGGGGGAGAATAATCAGTGGTATCCTCATCTATGTATTTAGAGTAGACAATTTTAGTATCGTTTGCCGACCAGTCTGCCGCCCCGATATATTTCTCAGCTCTGTCAATAAGAGTCAATTCAGTCCCGTCTAAATTTATTGAGTATAGTTCGTAGAATGAATCTTCGGCGTAGTGAACAAATAAAACTGTTTTACCTGAATGTGAAACAACAGGTTTTTCGTATACTGCTGTAAGATCTGTAATTTCATATTGATTCGATCCATCTTTTCTCATTATCATCAGTTTCCATTCAGTGCTGTTCTCATGATTACCTGAAAGAAAAATAATATTTGAATCTGGCTGGGAAGAGATAAAATCTTCCTTTTCACAACCAGCAACAACCAGTATCATAATTAGAGGAAATATAAAATATATCTTGTTCACAGGTAAATGATTCTCAGTTTAGTACATCAAAAACTAAGCCAAAGATATATTTATTCACATGCCCCTGTGTTCTGCAATGAATCTTTTGTCACTCATTCCGGATGATACTATTCTTCTTTTTTTGTAAGTATCATTTCCGTTTGGCCTGTGCTCCAGACAGCATCACCTGTTATATTGGATTTGTCTTTGATTTTTAATGAGAATAATACGAATTCTCCGTCAACATTGGTCTCATATATTATTGAATCACCTTTTGCCTTAATCCAGTTGGACGGATATGGGTAGTATCCATAAGTGAACTCCATAATGGAGGAATCTTGTTTAAATGTTATTACTCCGGTGTTGTATCCTTCGGGTGCAGATGGAGCTTCAAAACTCCAGTCGCCCTGGTATGTTTTTTTAACCTGTGCATTCAGGCTGAGAGACCCTGAAAGCAAGAATATCACAAACAGGGAAAAGATTAGTTTTTTGTTTTTCATAATTAGAATGTTTTGTGCAAGTGAAAGATAAATAAATCACCGGGATAAATCAAGAATAAGTTTAGTTAGTCTTTAACACACCTTACGCTGCAGCCATCTTGTTTGCTATTGTGGTAACTATTCAATCCGGTTCCGGAATAAGACATAGACCATGTAATGCCATCAAATTTATTTTTTTGTGAACTAGTCCACCAGAATCCAGTCTCTCCGATTTCTCGAAAAATGCCTTTATAATGGTATCTGCATCCCCCGGGGAGAGCATGAAAATCATAATTATTTGCAAAACATGGATTAGGCTCTTTCCATAAAGGTGAATTATAATCTTTTAACTTTCCCCCCGCAGTTTTATTATTACCTGTAAAAGAGCTTAGAATATTCCAATCAGTATTGGTTGGTACATGCCATCCTTCCGGACAGAGTAGGCCGGTTTCGACAACATAGAAATTGTATAAAGCCCCGTAATACCTTTTATTAAATATGGAATCATTTTTATACCAGCAGTATCCGGGAGAATATAAATAATCCCATGCCGAATCGGTTAATATATATGGTATTTGTGAACCATCATTATACAGTGTTGACTTTAAATTTTCAGCCATCCATATCTGTGTTCCAATACCGATTGTCTGATATTCATTTCCCTCAATATCATAAACAACACCTTTTTGCCCGGTAAAATCGGGGAATAAGGGAGGTTCTTTGTCTTCACAACCGATTAAGACAAATGATGCAAGTAAAAGGTTATAGATGTGATATTTCAATCTTATGGTCATCACATAACCATAAAAATATTAAACGTTGAAAGAGATAGATTTATTTTAAATATTCTGATTATTAGGATGACCAGTGCAACTCCGAGAAGAACTCTATGTTCAGTGGTTAGTAAGTGTTGCAGGTTCCAGGTTGCTTGTTGCATGTTGTTGGTTTGACAATTGACAATGCCTAAATAGCGTTGACTATTTTAAACTTATAAATGTCATGAAAGTGATACTATGTGCAGGTATTTGTATTATTCCTTTTTTTATTGGTTTCCCTTTGATTGCCGGCAGTTCATCATTGGCTGTCATTGCAAGCTCTACTCCGTTAAGCCGAACCTTTTTTGTTTGCAATTCATCCGCTGTCAGCATAAATTGTTCAGCCCTGGATGGAATCTTAACATAAGAGGAACTGTCAAGTGTATTGACAATCAGAAGGGCAATACCTTTGGGATTGTTCTTCAAACTATGTGCAAATATATCCACACCCTGTTCCGTAGAGTCTGCATCATAGACTACTGTTCCCATTAAACGGTTCCATAGCAGTGCTGTCCAATAATTTGGTCTTGGTTTGTAAGTGTCGTGTTCAAGCAAACCGTATTCACTTGCAGAGAGAGTATTATGCATAACCACTTGTACTCCGCATTTAGCTAGTCGGGCAAGCTGTTCAACATACCTGAAGCTGTCCAGGAAGGTGGCAGCCCACGGGTTTCCGCCACAGGCAGCATCAGCAGTTTCCGTCAGCCATATTGGTGCCCCGGGGAGATATTTATCACGAAGTCTTTTATAATAGTTGAATGCAGTAACCGTCTTATTCAGCCACTCTTGAGACAATGCTTGGTCGGGGCTTATTGTCCCTGGAACTCCCGGTGGAGCACATCTTTTAGAAACGGCACCATAAAAGTGATAGGAGAATGCATCGAATACAGGTTTGGGATCAGCTATCATCAGGTCGTCCGTAGACAATATACCCTGTTGCCCTGCCGGTAAAATTCCTCCTTCGCCCACTGACCCCGGACCCAGAATAATCATCTCCGGTAAAGATTTATTTACAAAACTCCTGAAAACATCAATGTCCCTGGCAAAGGTAGAAGCATTATAACCTGCTGGTGCATCACCGTAACCTGCATATGTAGGTTCATTGAACAGCTCAGCTGCAGCAATTTTTCCACCCACAGATTTTGTGTAGTCAACAAGTGCCTGTGCCTGAACCGATGTCCAGATCCCTTTAATATCCCTGGCTCCGCTACTTATAGCAAAAGATGTTACAAGCTTTGCATCAACAGCATTGCTGAAATCGACTACTCCTTTCCATTCCTTGCGGCTGAGTACATTATTAAAACCATCGGGAGCCTTTTCCATCTTGGGATCATCATTATCCTGGAACCAGGTACTATTTGCCCAGCTGCCGCTAACCCTCATATATGTAGGTGCCAGTGCTGAAGCAAGCATACGCAGCCGTTTATCATACAGGTTAACAGGCGGCATTTTCATAAAAAGACTGGCACTTTCACCTAAAACAATATTGTCTCCTTCCTGAGAAACTTTTCTTGCACTGTCAATTTTATCATAAGGTATCCAGAAATTTCCACCAATAACCTCAACCATCTCAACATTAAATGACTGGTATCTTTCATCAATAGTGGCAACATGTTCCATGCCGGCAAGATCTATATTTATGATCTTGTCTTCCGGGACGTTGCCTGACTGCCTGCAACCGCTGAAAAGTATAATGACAAGAATATTTACTACTGCTAGTTTGAAAAGTGATTTCATGGTTCTCGTTTTGGGTATAAAAATAATCTTTTAACAGTTTGAGTGGATATCCACTCGGATGAAGTCCATTAAGGCGGGGTTGCTGGTTCAACACTCCGGTTAATGAGATACTCTCATTAATCTATGTTTTTCTGATAATCCTTTCTGGTATATAGAAATCTTCTCTCTTAAGGTTACATTTTTTTGCTATATACTTACAGTAATCGAGCCTGCCCGCCTTTTGATCACGTGTATCTGAGCCAAATGTAAATTTCAGTCCCTCTTCCTTGGCCATATTTATAAATTTCTCGTGTGGCGTATGGGCGAGGTCATTTATTTCGATGTTGAGATTTTTCTTTTTTAA
>CAZTXH010000136.1:0-3723 GCA_964617415.1 uncultured Rikenellaceae bacterium
TATTTGCTGCTATTTGAAGGTTCATTCTGAATCAACTCCTGTAACATTTCCGAGGCTTCATCATACTGCTCGCTCTTTGTTAATAAGAGAGCAGAATTAAGATCCTGAGCCTGGTTCCTGAATGTTACCAGCATTGCTAATGCTAATGTTAGAAATAAACCCTTTTTCAAGACTGAACGTTTCATAACTATTTAATTTATTGTGATATCAATTTACAAATTTATTGTTTTTAAAATACTCTCTTAATATTTATTTAAAATTTGCCTTTATTCGCTTTTGTTTGTAACGCGTATATTATTCCGTTTTTATTTGTACCAGTCGAATGGGCATGGTTGCCGGGACCAGTCCTGATTTAAGGACTATATTTTGTCCCGGGTGAGAAGTTGCCCACTGTATAAATCCGGAACCCAGGCCATGAAAAGTCTCCCTTGAAATAAAAAATATCTCCCGTACAAAAGGGTATTCCTTTGTGTAAATAGATCCCGGAGAAGGCCTGTAATAGGTCCCGTCATAATTAAACCTCGGTGATACCCCAACAATGTTTATCTTTTTAATAAAACTCCTGCTCAGAGAATCATCTACATCACTTATCCAGTTAACACTCACAATACCAAGAGCATCATTATTTTTTGAAACGAAATCGATAACTTCTGCATTGCTGTTAACAGCAAAGATATTATCAGGCAGGGAGCTTTCAATTTCAAACAGCTCCTTGAAATATCTGATATTACCTGATTTTGTATTGTCAAAGATCACTCTTATATCTCCCAGCTTTGATCTCGATTCGAGTTCATTCCACCTTTTTATGTTACCAAGGAATATATTCCTGATATCTTCATATTTAATAAGTGTATCGTTGTTTTCCTTATTTGTAACCAGTGCAAGTGCATCCCAGGCAAAAGATGTTGTACGTGCTATAATAAGAGAATCACGAAGATATTGGATCTGGTCTTCGGTAAGCTTTTTACTTGTTACAATCACCTTTACCGAATCGTTCATGAAATCATTTATAACATCATATTCAGGTTTATAAAGAGGTTCGATTTTGGCATTAATATATAAAGATGTGAATGTTTTAACCTCTGTATCAATAAGAGGCTGAAATGATTCATCTGAGATAATCCTTATATCTCCCCTGGTTGGTGATTCATCAGTCCTGATAACACCCCCTTTACATGAGGCAAGAGAAATAAAGATTGCCAGAATCAATCCTGAATTAATAAAATTATTATACGATCCGGCCACTTTAATCCTGTTGATGTTAAATATTTTATGGCACGCAATATTAGTAATTTTTTGAATAAATAACACAACTCTCATAATCTTATTTTTCATATCACTTAATAATACTGCAAAGTATGTGCCAAGACAATACATGTTATACTATGAACCAGTTAATTAAAGTTTTACTCCTCATCTTCATCCCTTTTAAAGAAAAGTTTAAGGAGTGTTACAAATGAGGTATAAATTCTATAAATACCATACAAAAGAAATGCCCCACCTACTATATTACGTAATGCCCTATCAATCTGAAAGTTATCGGCAAAGAATATAAGGAATACTCCGGTACCAATGTAAAACAATGACATCAGAAATCTGATTACAGCCTGCATTTGCCTCATTACAATATTACTGTCCATGCCTGAAGATTTCCCGCAAATAAACGAAAAAAGAGTCAAAATACAAAAGTAAGTTATGATATCATACAGTGGATCAGCTTACAAGATAATGGAACTACCGTTATAAAAGTAGTGAACTGTCTCCATAGCTAAGAAACCTGAATCCATTATCCAATGCACTTTTATATATCTTTTTCCAATCATCTCCTGTCCATGCTGATACAAGTAGAAGAAGTGTACTTTTTGGCATATGGAAATTTGTAATCATTCCGGTAATCACATGGAATTTGTATCCCGGAATAATCATTATTTTTGTTGAAGCATAGAGTGATCCGGTTTTTCTTTCATTCATGAAATTAATGATTGCTTCAAGTGTTTCCTGTAGAGAATATTCTTTCTCATCATGCATAAAAGGTTCCCATTGGTCAACAAAGAATTCATTGCTTTTATAATCATCAGGTTTACAGATTATCTGTACTCCAATCCAGTAAAGTGACTCCAAAGCCCTGACACTTGTGGTACCTACTGCAACAATTTTCCCTTTGTGTGATAACAGAGTCTCAACAACTTCCTTATTAATAAAAAAATGTTCGCAGTGCATCTCGTGGAGTGTAAGATCTCTTTTTTTTACAGGCCTGAATGTACCGGCACCAATATGAAGTGTAAGATCAATCTTACAGATGCCTTTCTCACGGATCCTGTTAAGTACTGATTCAGTAAAATGAAATCCTGCTGTTGGTGCTGCAACAGACCCATTTATTTTAGAATAGATTGTCTGGTATCTTATATAATCTTCATCATTATCCTCTCGTTTTACATATGGCGGCAGTGGAATGTGTCCGGTTGCCTCAATTATCTCTCCAAAACTTATGTCCGGGGCATCCCATTTAAAAAGTATCCTCCAGGCTTCACCTTCGGTTTTAATTTTAGATGCAGAAAGTGTATAATGTTTATCCCTTACAGTAAATGAACAAGCTATTGAATTGCTCTTCCATTTTTTCAGATTTCCGACGATACATTTCCATTCCACAGGACTTCCGGAAGAGAATGACTGCTGGTAATCATGCGGAAAAAGAGGCTCAAGGCAAAATATTTCAATATTTGCACCGGTCTCTTTTCTGAATATGATACGTGCCCTGATCACTCTGGTATTGTTAAATACCATCAGGGAATCAGAAGGCAGATAACGGGATATATTTCTGAACAGATCGCTTGATATTATACCTTTATTATATATAAGCAATTTTGATCCGTCTCTTTCCCTGGCGGGATACTGGGCTATCCTTTCTTCAGGCAGACCGTAATCATAAGTGTCTATATTTATATCAAGTATCTTCTTCATTTTTATTATCATGCGATCATGCGATCATACTATAATACCAACACACCGTCGTACCATCATACCGTTATACCTTTACTATTATGCCACAAAAATAACTAAAATCAAATCCTTATAATAATGTCAGAAGGATTTATTACTTTTGCAGTACAGCAGACTGTTCCATCGTTTCCCGCGAAGCGGGAGGAGGAAAGTCCGGGCAACAGAGAGCACCATACTTCCTAACGGGAAGATATCCGTGAGGATATAGTAGTGTAACAGAAAATAACCGTCCGTCAGCTGGCGGACAAGGGTGAAAAGGTGAGGTAAGAGCTCACCGGTTCCGGTGGCAACATCGGAAGCCGTACATCTTATGGGTTGAGAGACCACGTATACCGGCTTTAAGGGCTGCTCGTCCGATGTCGGGGGGTAGGTCGTACGATCCTGTCAGTGATGACAGGACCAGGTAAATGATGGAATAAAACAGAACCCGGCTTACTGGCCGGCTGTAAACATAAAAGGGCGCAATGATTTGCGCCCTTTTATGTTTTTATTCAATCTTAAACACACTATCATCAATCGGAACATCAACCTCTACCTTGTTGAATGTTGTGATTATTTCCATTCCGCTCATAAAGGTTGTTGTCTTCATCGGAAGGAAAACACCATTATTATCTTTATAATCTGATGGTACAGCTTCAAGTGTCATAATCATTCCTCCCTGGTTTACATCTGTGGTTGTCTTTAAAAGCAGATACGTCTCCTTATCGATAAACAGATGTGCAC
>CAZTXH010000136.1:3733-6338 GCA_964617415.1 uncultured Rikenellaceae bacterium
TCCTTCCAGATCTGCTTTTAACTTAAAGGCCGGTTTCCCGTTAACACTTTCCTCTCCCTCAAGAGTCAGTTTCCCTTCTTTAAGGTAACTATCAACGTAGTTGTGAAAAATATTATTACGCTGGATATCCCTAACCTGGTCGGCAGTCATCTCTACCGGTTGCATTGAACCTGTCATCGGAATGACTGCATATCCCTTCTCACCGTCAAAAACCTGTACCATTTCCTGTCCTTGCATATTAGTGACAGTCTTGATCTTGTTCGGTTTTTTCATCCACATTTCCATAGGCATATCCATACCCATCATCGACGTAGTAGCAGTAATCTTAATAGTTTCCTTGCCTGAAAGCTGATCCAGCTTATTGGCAGCCGAGTATTTCTTTACAATCTCGTCAAGAGACTGTGCATTTATCACAGCAGTTGTAAGAAGACATGTTGTGATTAAAAGGATTTTCTTCATAAAATGTAAATTTTTAGTTATGATAATTAATTAAATGAATTAACAGTTTTTCTTAATGCAACGAGCTTGTATAATAGATTATCCATATTGCTCATATTCAGCATATTTGCACCATCTGACAATGCTGATGAAGGATCGGGATGTGTCTCAATGAAGATCCCATCAGCACCTACACTTATTGCAGCTTTACCTATAGTCTCAATCATTTCAGGTACTCCTCCCGATACTCCTGTCTCCTTGTTCGGCTGCTGAAGTGAATGTGTTATATCCATAATCACAGGGACACCAGTTTCCTGCATAATGGGTATGTTTCTGAAATCAACGACAATGTCCTGATAACCGAACATATTACCACGATCTGTCAGCATGATGTTATTATTCCCGGAATCCTTTACTTTTTCAACGGCAAACTTCATGGATGATCCTGGTAGGAATTGACCTTTTTTGATGTTTATCCATTTTCCTGTTTTGGCAGCGGCAACAAGTAGATCTGTCTGGCGACACAGGAATGCAGGGATCTGGAGAACATCAACATATTGGGCAGCTATACCGGCTTCATCAGGATTATGAATATCAGTAATGACAGGAACAGAATATTTTTCTTTCACTTGCGAAAGAATTTCGAGAGCCTTTTTATCGCCGATTCCTGAAAATGAATTGAGTCTGGTCCTGTTGGCTTTTCTGTAAGATGACTTGAATATAAAAGGGAGCCGGTATTTATCGGATAACCTGGCAAGATGTTCTGCAATCTCAAAGACTATATCTTCGCCTTCGACAACACAGGGTCCGGCGATAAGCAGGAAATTACCCGAATCCATGTACTTTAGCAGTGGAATATTTATCCCTTTTTCATTCATCAGGATGTAAATGTAATAAAATATTATCCTTATTTTCAAATATCATACCATTCATCTTTTCTCTGTGGATCTCTTTGCCTTCTCTGAGTGCCTCTGTGAAAGTTTTTAAAATATCTTAAGTAACACAGAGTTCCACAAAGGAGGCACAGAGTCACACAGAGTTATAGACTTATTAGTTAGTAGTCGTAAATATCTTTCCAAAGGTTACTGAGTCGTTTCCTGATTTCCTCCTCCCGGGGGTTCTTTCCCGGATCATAAAATTTGCTGCCTTTAAGTTCTTCAGGCAGATAATTGTCTTTTATGAAATTACCATCATAGTCATGAGCATTTTTATAATCCTTATGATAGCCCAGGTCTTTCATAAGTTTTGTCGGGGCATTACGCAGATGTAACGGCACAGAAAGATCTCCTCTTTCCCTGACAGCTTCAGATGCATTTTCAATAGCCAGGTATGATGCATTGCTTTTGGGAGATGTTGCCAGATAAACAGCAACTTCTGAGAGTATGATCCTTGATTCCGGCCATCCTATAACACTTACTGCTTCAAAACAGGTCTGTGCCAGAAGGAGGGCATTAGGATTTGCAATACCGATATCTTCAGCTGCGAGGATAACCATACGGCGGGCAATGAATTTTGGATCCTCACCTCCTTCGACCATCCTGGCAAGCCAGTAAACGGCCCCATTGGGGTCACTTCCTCTTAATGATTTGATAAAAGCCGAGATTATATCATAATGTTGTTCACCATTTTTATCATACAATGCAAGGTTTTCCTGAACATGTGCCTGTACCTTTTCATCTGTGATGACTATTTTACCCGACCCTGAAGTATCGATCTCTGATGACACGACAAGCTCAAGTGCATTGTACAATTTACGTGCATCTCCGCCTGAAAAACGCATAATGGCTTCATATTCAGCTATTTCTATTTGATATTCTGCAAGATAAGGATCCTTTTTCAACGCTCTGTTTAACAGTTCAGAAAGTTCATTTACAGAAAGCGGATTCATGATATAAACCTGGCAACGCGAAAGGAGAGGAGATATGACTTCAAATGACGGATTCTCGGTAGTCGCACCTACCAGCGTAATAATTCCCTGTTCAACAGCACTAAGGAGAGAATCCTGCTGTGATTTATTGAACCGGTGTATCTCATCGATGAATAAAATAGGATTCGGCTGATTAAAGAACTGTTGTTTTTTTGCCCTTTCAATCGTATCTCTCACATCTTTTACTCCGGAGTGCACTGCACTAATGTGAAAGAAAGGTCTTTTAAGCTTATGTGCAAT
>CAZTXH010000137.1:0-6327 GCA_964617415.1 uncultured Rikenellaceae bacterium
ATCCTGCACGCATAGGCGTAACTGACTGGATACGTGCAAGGTTTCAACTGGGTACTACTAACGTTGAAGCACCACCACCATTCCAGGAGAATGAAGGCAGAGAACTGAGAACGCCTTCAAATCCCTATTGGATGGATTTAAGTGAAGTTACACTTGCCGAGGTCTTAAAACAATCAGGTTATTTTACCTGCCATATAGGAAAATGGCACTTGGGGACGGATGACTATTATCCTGAAAAACAAGGATATGATCTTAATATTGCAGGATGTGATATGGGTCAGCCTGTGAACTATTTTGATCCGTACAGAAATGAAAAAGGAGTAGGTTTTCCAAATCTGGAACCACGAAAGGAAGGGGAATATCTTATTGACAGGCTTACGGATGAGCTCAGAAGTGTAATAGTGCAACACAGTAATGAACCATTCTTCATAAGCATGTGCTATTATACAGTACATACCCCGATAATGGCCAGGGAAGAAATAATCGGGAAATACAGAAAAAAAGATCCTGTTGACGGCCAGAAAGATCCGGTTTATGCCGCCATGATTGAGAGTCTTGACCAGTCGGTCGGAAACCTGGTGGCTACCCTGAAGGAACATAAGCTGTTTGATAATACCATAATTATATTCCTTTCAGATAACGGAGGACTTATTGGTCCGACTGACAACTCTCCATTGAGATCGGGCAAGGGCTATCCGTATGAAGGTGGAATCAGAATACCAATGTTTATCTATTGGACTGGAGTAATCTTTCCGGGATCGGTTTGTGATCTGCCGGTTTCGACAATTGACATCATGCCAACAGTTTGTGCAATAACAGAATCTCCTTTGCCGGAGACTGTTATAGATGGGCGCGATCTCACTCCTGTCCTGAAGGGTAAAAAGCTTGACCAGGTCCCTTTGAACTGGCATTTTCCGCATTACAGAAGGAACGACGTTGTTCCATACAGTATAATCAGGGATGGAGACTGGAAGCTCATTAAGAGATACGAGGGAGACGTTTATGAATTGTTTAATCTGAAAAATGACCCTGCTGAAACAACGAATCTTTCCGGCACCAATCCGGATAAAGTATACGAGCTTAACGCTAAACTGCAACAATGGCTGAACCAAACAGGTGCAAGAATGCCCGTTAGGAAATAAACATGAAAGATGAGAACAAACGTCGAAGAATAAACCTCGAAGAAAGACCTCTTTCAATGACTTTTGGAGGCCGGGATGTCAACACTCTCTTTATCACAACAGAAACATCATTGTATAGTATAAAAATCAAATAATTATGAAAAAAATTTTATGGCTCTTGTTGTTATCTTCATTATTAGGTTATTGTAAATCAAATAAGCAGGAACAACTGTCAGAGCAGAAGGGACCCTACACTGTGACACTTCTGGACGATGGTGTTTATAATATCAAGGATGGTAACGATAGTAATCCATGTGGTATTCATATGGACGAAAATGGTCAGATGGCAGGTATGAATAATTGTTCGGATATGTATCTTGTTCTTGGCAGGAAACAAGCATTGCTTATCGATCTGTCCAATTCCGCACAACGTATAACATGGGATACCACCGCTACTAAGTCTTTGCAGGCAATTGTTGATGAACGTATTGGTAAACGGGATTTAATTATTACTGTTACTCACAGACATGGTGACCATACAGGTATGCTCCCTGCTTTCAAAGATGATCCTGAAGTTAGTTTCTGGATATCTAAGGCTGAATTCAGTGATATGGATTTATTCCCTGAAGAAAGGACCACATTCTTTGATGAGAATGAATCATTGGATCTTGGAGGAGGCACTATAATAAATACTGTTGAAGTACCCGGACATACACCACATGGTACTCTCTTCTTCTTAAAAGACAGGAATATGGTCTTCTCGGGTGATGCACTCGGATCGGGTAGTGGTGTCTGGCTTTTTAACACTGATGCTTTTACCAGTTATATTAAAGGAATTGACCATCTGATAAGTTATATAGAGGATCCTGCAAACAATATAGATCCTGATAAGCTAGTTATTCATGGTGGTCATAGCTGGCAGGTGGGAGATCTTGGAAAACTTACAGGCCAGTATATATACGATATGCGTACCTTAATTGAGAAAATTGGAGAGAGTACTACTGAAGCTGAACCAATGACCTCTCAGATGCAATTCCTTGACACTAATTTTAAATATGGAACGGCAACCATAACCTGGAACAAGGAAGCTGCGAAACAATATGCGGCTTCACTTCGGGATGAATAGAATATTGTACTGCTAATGTGAGCAGTAAAGAATGATTGTTTATTTTTGGGTGATATTTATAGCCAATGCAATCAGAAAACCACCTGCTTAAAAAGCGTGTAAATCTATTTGATGGTATTTCAATAGTATCCGGAGCCATGATTGGTTCCGGTATTTTCATTGTAACAGCCGACATAGCCCGTAACGTAGGATCCCCGGGATGGCTAATGGTAGTCTGGCTTATAACAGGAATTTTAACCATTATTGCAGCCATCAGTTATGGTGAACTCGCTTCAATGATGCCCCATGTGGGAGGTCAATATGTCTACCTAAGGGAAGCCTATCATCCGCTGATTGGTTTTCTTTTTGGCTGGACAACCTTCCTGGTGATACAATGCGGCTCTATTGCAGCTGTAGCTGTTGCATTTGCAAAATTTACCGGGGTTATTATTCCATGGATATCCGATAATAATATACTTCTGCATATTGGTCCACTGAATATATCCAGCACCATGGTTGTGGCAATTGTCATGATCGCATTTCTTACATGGCTAAATACAAGAGGAATAGTAACCGGGAAAACAGTTCAGAACATATTTACATCAACAAAGGTTATTGCACTCCTGGGTTTTATTGTTATCGGCCTTTTTGCAACAAAAGCTATTGGATCGTTTGAAATTAACAGGGAGGTGTTCTGGAATGCAAGCCAGGTTGGACCTGATAACAAGGTAATCCAGCTGGCAGGATTTGGAATTGTGGCTGCAGTCGGTACTGCACTTGTCGGTTCTCTTTTTGCATCCGATGCCTGGTACAATGTAACATATATTTCAGGTGAAGTTATTAATCCAAAAAGAAATGTGCCCCTTAGCCTTATTTTCGGAACGTTGATTGTATCGGTTATTTACCTGATTACCAACTTTGTATATATTAAGATATTGCCTCTCTCAGGGTCACCCGATGGTGCGGATGTGCTGAGCAGGGGTATCCAGTTTGCAACCGACGACAGGGTGGCAACATCGGCAATGTATGTGGTATTCGGTGATTATGCGGCAATTATCATGGCGCTCTTTATCATGATAAGCACCTTCGGGTGCAACCACAGTCTGATACTTGCGGCTCCACGTATTTATTATGCTATGGCAAAAGATGGATTATTCTTTAAAAAAGTAGGGGAGATAAACAGATTTGGCGTTCCGGGTTTTGCACTGGTAATACAGGGAATTTGGTCAATATTGCTCTGCCTGTCAGGAACATACAGCGATCTACTTGATTATGTTATTTTTGCGGTATTGTTATTTTTTGCCCTGACAATCCTGGCTATCTTCGT
This sequence comes from uncultured Rikenellaceae bacterium, assembly GCA_964617415.1. GTDB lineage: Bacteria > Bacteroidota > Bacteroidia > Bacteroidales > VadinHA17 > LD21. The sequence goes on from CAZTXH010000137.1 coordinate 3,554, forward strand.
TTTACGTTTTAAAAGGCCTGACATTCCCCGACCTTATAAAACATTCGGATACCCTTTCATTCCTGCAATATATATTCTGGCTACAGTGTTTATAATGATCATATTACTTATTTACAAACCAAACTATACTTTCCCGGGACTTATTATAGTGGTATTAGGAATACCTGTTTTTTATCTGTGGAGAAAATATTCGGGAAAGTCAACTGTTTCCTGGGAAACCGATTAAACTGAGTGCATTTATCTGAAGAAGATGTTGCCGGAAAAATTTATAAGGAGAATTAAAACCCAGGCATCTGTTGATGCTGAATCTTTGATAAATGCACTTGAAGCACCATCACCAAACAGTATCCGTATCAACAGGTCGAAATGGAACAGGCGACCTTTAAAAGGAGAACCTGTGCCTTGGTGCAAAGATGGATTCTATCTTAAAAAACGTCCTTCATTTACCCTTGATCCGTTGTTTCATGCCGGGTGCTATTATCCCCAGGAAGCATCCGGTATGTTCCTGGAACAAGTTTATAAACAAACAATTGGAGCAGTAAAAGATATTAAAATACTTGACCTTTGCGGGGCACCGGGGGGTAAAAGCACACAACTTTCATCCTTCATTGGTGAAAACGGTATTCTTATTTCAAATGAGGTTATACGTTCAAGGTCAATGATCCTGGCTGAGAATATTACAAAATGGGGTTTGTCGAATACCATTGTTACCCGTAATGACCCCTCGGCTTTTAAAAACCTTCCTGAATATTTTGATCTCATTCTTGTTGATGCCCCGTGTTCGGGTGAAGGTATGTTCTGTGACAAGAGAGCTGTCGATGAGTGGTCCGAAGAAAATACAGCCCTATGCTCCTCCAGACAAAAGAGGATTCTTACGGATGTATGGCTGGCATTGAAGGAAGACGGAATATTAATATACAGTACATGTACATTCAATCCTGATGAAAATGAGAAAAATATTAAATGGCTTACAGATAACAAAAAAGCTGAAAGCATCAGAATTAATATTTCAGATTACCCGGGAATCACAGAAATTGACTACCAGAATATTTTTGGATATGGTTTTTTCCCGGGTAGAATAAGAGGTGAGGGACTCTTTATTTCTGTATTGAAGAAAAAAGAAAGTCATGGCAAAGGCAAGTCAAAAGTACGGAAATCAACTTCGTATTTCACAAAGGTAACAGGAGAGGAGAGTGCGAAAGTAAAAAAATGGTCGTTGTTCCCTGACATCAGTCTTGTTAAAGTGGGTCCTGATATATATTCATTGCCTTTATCGCTCGATGAATTCCGGATGCTGTCGGAGTACCTGTTAATAGTTAAACCGGGAACCCGGATATTTACTGTTAAAAAGAAGAATATTATTCCATCACACGAACTGGCATTGTCAGTATATTTCAGAAAAAGTGTAATTCCTGAAATTAATTTTACGGTTGAACAGGCGTTGAATTATATACGCAGGGAGACTATTCTAAATAAAGATATTCCTGAAGGCTGGCTTACAGCCTGTTATAGCGGAATCAGTCTGGGGTTTATGAACAACATAGGCAGCAGGATCAATAATTATTACCCGGTAGAGTGGAGGATAAGAATGCCTTTCTCGGTTGAGTCAAAAAAAATAGTTGAATGGACCTAATATTTTAGGTGAGACATAAATTGGTGTATCTTGGTGTCTTGGTGTCTTTGTGGCAAGAAAAAAAGCCACCAAGGCACTAAGGCGCCAAGGTTCACCAAGATTTTTATAAATTTCTTTCATGGAAAGGAAATTCCAGATATTTGTAAAACCTGTCGGATCAACATGTAACCTCCGCTGCAGTTACTGTTATTATAATGACAAGGAACATCTTTATACAGGCAGTGGTTTAAGAAAAATGTCCGATGAAGTACTTGAAGAATATATTAAACAGCATATTGAAGCAACGACTGACAATGTAATACTGTTTTCGTGGCATGGAGGCGAACCTACTATGACAGGTATTAGTTATTTCAGGAAGGCAGTGCAAATTCAGAAAAAATATCTTCCTGCAAATAAGAAAATAGTAAATGGAATACAAACTAACGGTACACTGCTCAATGATGAATATTGCAGATTCATGTCTTCCGAGGGCTTTATTGCCGGAATAAGCATCGACGGTCCGGCTGAATTACATAATATACACCGGTTGGATAAAGCCGGGAATGGAACATTTAGGAAGGTTTTAGAAGGTTATGAACTATTGAAAAAACATGATGTAACAACGGAAATACTATGTGTAGTCGGCAGTCATAATGTTAATCATCCTTTGAAGATATATGATTTTTTTAAGTCCCTGGATACATCTTTTATTACAATTCTCCCTCTGGTAAACAGGACTCCGGTCGGGGTCACATCCGGCTCAGTACCTGCACCTGCTTTCGGGGATTTCCTGATAGCAATCTTTGATGAATGGGTAGAAAAAGATATTGGCCGGATAAAGATCCAGTTATTTGAAGAGGTGGCCAGAGCAGCATATAATCAGGAACATACTCTCTGTATCCTTAAAAAAACATGTGGCGGAGTACCTGTTGTAGAGCATAATGGTGATTTCTATTCATGCGATCATTTTGTTGACAGGGAACATCTTCTTGGAAATATAATGAATATATCGCTTGCTGAATTTCTTGATTCCCCACAACAAAAAGCTTTCGGAGAGGGAAAATTGTTGACACTTCCAGGGTTTTGTTTAGAGTGTGAGGTAAAGGATATGTGTAATGGTGAATGTCCCAAAAACCGCTTCATTCGAACGCCGGATGGAGAA
>CAZTXH010000138.1:0-3619 GCA_964617415.1 uncultured Rikenellaceae bacterium
GCAGGTTATTTATCAACTGAACTAAGCATCTTTAAGGGAATGAAAATTATTGCAGGCCTCCGTGTTGAAAAATTCATCCAGAGGTATACAGGGCAGAACCAACTTGGTACTATAGTTTTAAATAACGACAAGGTGCTGGATGATTTAGGATTCTTTCCTTCTATTAACCTGATATATACTCTTGCAGACAATCAGAATATAAGATTTTCATATGCCAAGACAATAGCAAGACCTTCATTTAAGGAATTATCATTTGCAGAGATTGCCGATCCTATAAGCAGTCGCACATTCGTGGGAGGAATGTTCCCTGATGCAGATGAATCTTCCGGGAAAGAATACTGGGATGGAGATCTAGTTAGTTCGGATATGCACAATCTGGACCTCCGATGGGAATTATTCCAGAAACATGCCCAGATGTTTTCAATAAGTGGATTCTATAAATACTTCGCCAATCCTATCGAAATTGTGCAGTATGCTACCCAAACCGGATGCTTCCAGCCAAGAAATGTAGGTGATGGACAGGTTTTCGGAGTAGAGATTGAATTTCGCCAGAATCTTGAAGGCATTAGCCCATCATTAAAGAATCTCAGTGTAACTTCAAATATGTCGTTTACCAGGTCACGAATCAAGCTAAGCTTAACTGAATACTATTCAAGGATTGAAAACGCAAGAACTGGCGAGACAATTGATAAGTATCGTGTTATGGCCGGGCAGGCTCCATATCTAATCAACAGCGGAATTTTATATACAGGTAGTGGTGAAAGTGGATTCTGGTCAGGTTTTGAAGCCGGTCTTTATTATAACGTCCAGGGTAAAACACTTCAATATGTTGGTATAGCTGACAGGCCTGACATCTATATGTTGCCTTTTCACAGCCTAAACCTTACAGCCAGTAAATTTCTCGATAAGAATAAAAAGACCCGGCTTAGCTTTAAGATCGATAATTTGTTGAATGACAAAAAAGAATCCGTGTTTAAGTCTTTCAATCCCACTGATCAGTTCTTCACAAAGCTTGAACCGGGAATAACATACCACTTAAAACTCACTTATTCCTCGTTTTAAGTAGGTATTTTGGCGCATATTTGTTTTTTAATGCCTTTTTGTCCCGGTCATTGGTCAGCAGGCATTTCTTCATATTATATATAAGAAAGTAATAAATTTGTGCATAATTTTAAATGCCATTTCGGATGAAAACAGAAAATAAACGAATTCTGATTATTGATGATGAAGAAGACCTGTGCGAAATACTTCAGTATAACCTGGGAAATGCAGGATACAAGACTGAAGTAGCCCATTCAGCTGAAGAGGCTATAAAGAGATCATTAAATAACTTTGACCTGCTTCTGCTTGATGTTATGATGGGACCAATGTCAGGTTTTAAATTTGCAGATAAACTCAGAAAGGATTTGAATATTAATATACCGATAATCTTTCTCACTGCAAAAGATACTGAAAATGATCTATTGACAGGTTTCAGCCTGGGAGCAGATGATTATCTTACCAAACCTTTTTCTGTTAACGAATTAACTGCAAGAGTAAAAGCTGTTCTTAAACGGGCAAAATCCGATAAAGCTAAAGGCCATCCAACAATCAAAATAGGAAATATAGAAATTGATACCGGACGGAAGAGACTTATCATAAATGACGAAAAAGTAGAGCTGACTAAAAAAGAATTTGAAATCCTGATACTGCTTATTGAGAATCAGGGAAAGGTTTTTTCCAGGGAGGATCTGCTTACTGCTGTATGGGGAAACGATGTTATTGTAACTGAACGTACTGTGGATGTTAATATAACAAGGTTGAGAAACAAGCTTGGTAAATGTGGAAAATACCTGAAAAACAAAACAGGGTATGGTTACTTTTTTGAATTGTGATTTCAAAGATGGGAATTATTGGCACAAAAAACAGATTCAGGAATAATCTTCTTTTCTTTTACACAGCCATATTTGTTGTTGTAGCTGTGCTTATAACCACCTACTTCTATAAAAAGGAAAAAGAGTACCGTATATCTACTATCAATGATGAACTGCATAATATTACAAGGATTGTCGATAACTACCTTAATATAAATTATATACACGAAACAGGCAATTATCGTAATACTGACTCCCTGATGAGGTTATTACCACATCCGAATCTGAGATTAACAATTATTGACACATCCGGATTAGTTCTTTATGACAGCTTCGTACATGATTTTGAAAACATGGAAAATCACAGGACACGTCCTGAGATAATTGAATCAACTAAAAAAGATTTTGGAACTGCTATAAGGAGATCAGGAACAACAGGTAAGGAATATTATTATTTTTCAAAATTATATACACCTTTTTTTATCAGAGCGGCATTGGTTTATGACGTAACTGTGGCAGATTTTCTTAAAGGGAATCTAAGATTCCTGTTTATAATACTTTTTTGTTTCATAATTATCGGAGGAGTTATTCTTATTGTTACAAACCGCTTCGGTGAATCAGTAACACGACTGAAAGATTTTACTGTAAGCCTGAGAAATGATAAGCAATTTATTGCAGAATTCCCGAAAAATGAACTGGGAATTATAGGTTCCGAAATACTTGATATCTATAATAACCTGCTATCAACGAAAAATGATCTTGCAATTGAAAAAGAGAAGCTCTTTAATCACCTTAATGCCCTGAATGAAGGAATTGCTTTTTTCGGACCTGAGAAGAAACTCATCTTTAATAATGATCATTTCATTCAGTTTATGAATATAATATCGGGAGACCTTAAAATATTTTCATCTAACTTCTTCGATATTCCTGAATTTGAGGAAGTAGAAGACTTTGTTAATAAATACACTGAGCCTGTAATACAATCAGATGATCTGCCAAAGACGGAATACCAGATCTCTAAGGACGGACGCTTCTTCCGGATTCAGTGTGTAATTTTCTATGATAAAAGTTTTGAAGTTATTCTGAACGATATTACCAAAGCAGGTAAGAACAAACTAATAAAGCAGCAGATGACATCAAATATATCACATGAGCTCAAAACACCTGTTTCCTCCGTAAAAGGTTATCTTGAAACCCTTCTCACCGGCAAGGAAATTGAGCCCAAGAAACAGAAATACTTTCTCAAAAAGGCTCTTGCCCAGACAGACAGGCTGACAGGATTAATTAATGATATTTCTGTACTTAGCAAAATAGAAGAAGCAAGTGATTTTTTCCCCCCGGAAAAGATAAAAATAAGGAAGATCATTAAAGAGGTCAGGGATAACTTTAAATCAGCCATTGATGCTCACGGAATGACAGTTGAAATTGATATTGATCAAAAAGTGGTTGTAAAAGGTAACAGATCGCTTATATTATCAATATTTCAAAACCTGATCGAAAATGCAATTAATTACGCTGGTGATAATACAGTTATAAAGGTTCTGGTTTACAATGAAGACAAAAAATATTATCATTTTTCATTCTCAGATAATGGAATCGGTATTCCTCATGAACATATTAACCGTGTGTTTGAACGTTTCTACCGTATTGACTCGGGACGTTCAAGAAAAACAGGAGGTACAGGTTTGGGATTGGCTATAGTAAAAAATGCTATTCTACTTCATAAAGGAGAGATCATGGTCCGTAATAAGGCCAATGGTGGAACA
>CAZTXH010000138.1:3629-6048 GCA_964617415.1 uncultured Rikenellaceae bacterium
TCCAAAATATAAATAGGCTTATTACCTGTTGAGATAAAGATATTTATCCTTCTTTTCAGTCACAGAACCTATTTTAGCCGATGTCTCAAGACCGTTTTTATAAAGTTCTGAAATTACATCATCTGATTTCTCATGCGGTACAGCCATAAGTAATCCCCCTGAGGTTTGTGAATCACAGGCTATCATTTTAAGATTGTAATCAAGATCCTCCTCAAACAGTGTATCCTTCTCAATGTACTCAAGATTTCTGAATGAGGCACCGGGAATACAACCCTGATCTGTAATTGAATAGGTATTACTGATAAGAGGCAGTGATTTCAGATTGATTTTAATTGACACGCTACTTGCCCTGGCCATCTTAAGAGCATGTCCCACAAGTCCGAAACCTGTAATATCAGTTGCGCCCTTTATACCATATTTTCTCATTACTTCCGCACCGGATTTATTAAGAAGCTTCATTACAGCATTTACCTGATATATATCATCTTCAGACGTTAACTCCAGGCGTTGGCCTGCCAGTATAATCCCTGTACCCAAAGGTTTTGTAAGTATCAATATATCACCAGGCCGGACACCGGCATTTGAAATTATTTTCCGTGGATGAACATATCCTACCACAGCCAGTCCGTATTTGGGAGTGAAGTCATCGATTGAATGCCCGCCTATTATCCTCACACCTGCACGGGATGCCATGTCAACTCCTCCTTTAAGGATCTCACTGTAAGTCTCTGCTGGTAATTTAGCAACAGGAAACATCATGATATTTAATGCTATTACCGGAGTGCCACCCATTGCATAAATATCGCTGACAGAATTTGCTGCTGCAATTTGTCCGAACTCATAAGGATCACTGCAAACAGGTGGAAAGAAATCAGTAGTGAATACCAGTGCCAGTTCGTCATTCACCTTGTATACTCCTGCATCATCATGTGTATCAATATTGACCAGGATATCAGGATCATCAGGTAAAGGAAAATGACTGAGTATCTCCTCAAGCTGTACGGCTGGGATCTTTGCCGAACATCCGCCACTTTCAACCATTTGAAGTAGATCAATATGTGTCATATAACTGTTTATCTGGGTTTTATAACACCCGGGTTTAAGTATTTTTTGTAATTATAAGAGTCCAGACATTATCAGATTCTACTGATGAGAACTGAATTTTATTATCTTTCAGGAAACGTGAAAGATTATTGAAAGATGTCTGTTTATCCGTCATTACTTTAAAGGAATCACCAGCCTTTATCTCTCGTAAAACTTTCTTTGTTTCAATTATGGGTACCGGACATTTCTTTCCCCTGACATCTACTGTATGCATCTGAAATGAAATTAAAGAATTGTAAAAATATAAAATAAGTTGAAAAGTTGAAGTCCACCTTCGCTAAAGCTTCGGCGGATGAAATAGTTGAAGGCCCTCCGTCGCTAAAGCTTTGGAGGGTAAAAAGTTGAAGGGGGTTAAATTTAACAAGGATTCCCTCCACAGGAGAGCATGCTCCGCTACAGCGGAGGGCTAGGGGTGGGTTTAGCTGGAAGTTAGACAAAAGATAATCCGAATTATTATACCATATATCTAACTCTTATTCTTATGCTTTTCGTAACTTACAATTCCATTAATTTTAAAATGTCATATAATGAAAAAATATCTTTTCAGCTATATTTTATTACTTGGAATTGGTTGTACACAGACATCAACAAATGAGTGGGATTTTACTTCATTCCATAAGCCTGATGAGAATCCTGTTATTACAGCAGATTCTTCATACACATTCTTTTGTCCGGTAAAGAAAGATACTGTTCAATGGCAGAAAGCAGATGTTTTTAATCCTGCTGCAATAGTAAAGGACAACAAAATATATCTTCTTTTACGTTGTGAGGATAATCCTGCAGCAACTCTCGGGGGAAGAACTTCTCGGATTGGAGTGGCATACAGTGAGGATGGAATACACTTTACAAAATATCCTGATCCTGTTCTCTATCCTGATAATGATGAATTCCGGCAATTTGATTATCCGGGTGGATGTGAAGATCCCAGGGTAGTACAAACTGAAGATACAATATATGTTATGGCCTATACATCATGGAATTATGATATTGCCAGATTGAGTATTGCTTTTTCTAAAGATCTTATCCACTGGGAAAAGAAAGGCCCGGCTTTTAAAAAAGCATATGATGGGAAATTCCTGGACAAATGGTCAAAATCCGGTTCTATTATTACAAGGATAGAAAATGACAGGATCGTCGCTACCAAAATTGACGGTAAATACTGGATGTATTGGGGCGAAAACTTTATAAACCTGGCTTGGTCAGATAACCTTTATGACTGGAATCCATTGGTAGATGACCAAGGTGACCTTAAAATGCTGGTAGGACCCAGAGATGGCAAATTCGACAGCCACCTTACAGAGTGCGGACCACCTGA
>CAZTXH010000138.1:6058-6290 GCA_964617415.1 uncultured Rikenellaceae bacterium
TATAGTACTTATATACAACGGCCGAAACAGAACCGATAATAAGGCAGATCCAAACCTCCCGAAAGGAACATATTCTGTAGGTAAGGTTGTTTTTGATATCCGAAATCCCGAACAGGTTATCTACCGTTCAGATACTTGCTTCCTTAAGCCCTCACTGCCACATGAAATAACAGGGCAATATAAATCGGGGACCACATTTGCAGAAGGTCTTGTATATTATAAGGATAAATGG
>CAZTXH010000139.1:0-3002 GCA_964617415.1 uncultured Rikenellaceae bacterium
GGCTATAACTGCCAGCGACTTGCACATAATTATTATCCCGATCACCTCTGGCATAATCATGAAAAAATTCTGCTACATGAGAATGATAGCGGCAAAACAGGTGCTTACAGTGCTGACATAATTCATAAGGCTGCCCTGGATTTCATTGAAAATAATCAGGATAAGCCGTTCTTTATATATTATCCCACAACAATACCACACGCCGAGCTATTTGCGAAGAAGGATTATATGGAAATCTTCAGGGGAAAATTCGATCCTTATGGTTCCCAACCAGCAGCCCATGCAGCATTTGCAGCAATGGTCAAACAACTCGATGATTATGTTGGTGAAATACTTAAGCTCCTTACTGAACTGGGACTTGAGGAGAATACTATTGTGTTTTTTGCATCCGATAATGGTCCTCACCTTGAAGGCGGGGCTGATCCGGAATATTTTAACAGTAACGGTGTTTTAAGGGGTTTTAAGCGTGATCTGTATGAAGGTGGTATCAGAACCCCGATGCTTGTGAAATGGCCGGAAAAAGTAAAAGCAGGCAAAATAAGCGACCATATTTCAGCTTTCTGGGATATTTTACCCACACTGGCAGATATAACAGGGGCAGAAGTACCAGATATAATAGATGGTATTTCATTTCTTCCTGAGCTTCTGGGAAAAAAGCAAAAAGAACATGAATACCTGTTCTGGGAATTTCATGAACAGAGTGGAAAGATGGCTGTACGAATGGGCAACTGGAAGGCTGTACAAACAGGTGTAAATAAAGATCCGAAGGGAGATATTGAACTTTATAATCTACAAGAAGATCCTGGTGAAACAAACAATGTTGCATCATCTAACCAGGAAATAACAGATAAAATGAAAGAGATTATGCTACAGGCACATTCACCTTCGGAAGTATTTCCTTTTTCATTTGAATCAATTGAAATAACCCAGTGAATCTACAGCTATATAGACATAATTTCATATCCAGAAATGAACCATTATTTCTACAAAAAAAATCTCTGTTATTTATCCGGTCTGGCAGGTATAGTGTCATTTGCTGCACTTCAAACAGGATGTACCAGGGAAGCAGAACAGCCGAACATAATCCTTATTTATGCCGATGATATCGGCTATGGAGACCTGAGCTGTTACAACAAAACAGCTCCCCTTACAACAAATGTTGACAGGCTTGCCAGCCAGGGACTGCGCTTCACAAATGCACACTGTACATCTGCTACAAGCACACCATCAAGATATTCACTGCTTACAGGCAAATATGCATGGAGAAGGAGAGGGACAGGTGTCGCACGTGGCAATGCAGGTGCTATTATTCAGTCCGGACGTACTACAATTGCCGCCGTTATGCAAAAAGCCGGTTATACAACAGGCGTAGTTGGTAAATGGCATCTTGGACTTGGTCCTGAAGGCGGTCCTGACTGGAATGGGGAGATTACAAATAGTCCTCTCGACATAGGTTTTGACTATTCATTTATTATCCCTGCTACAGGTGACCGTGTGCCATGTGTCTATGTTGAGAACAGGCATGTTGTTGGCCTTGATCCCGATGATCCAGTAACTGTATCATATAATGAAAAAATTGGTGACTGGCCCACCGGCAGGAAGAATCCAGAACTACTTAAAATGCATCCCAGCCATGGGCATGATATGACAATTGTTAATGGAATAAGCAGAATAGGATATATGACCGGTGGTACAGATGCTCTGTGGGTTGACGAAAATATGGCCGATACAATAACACTAAAAGCCGTACAATTTATAAAACAGAACAAAGATCATCCATTCTTCCTCTATTTTGCCACCCATGATATACATGTCCCGAGAGTTCCACACCCGAGGTTTGCAAGTAAAAGTGGTATGGGTCCTAGAGGCGATGCTATCCTGGAATTTGACTGGTCAGTCGGTGAGATTGTTAAAACTGTTGAAGATCTGGGGCTTACACGAAATACAATAATAATTGTTACCAGCGATAATGGTCCTGTGGTTGATGACGGATACCAGGATGAAGCTGTTGAAAAACTTGGTGACCACAAACCTGCTGGCCCCCTGAGAGGCGGTAAATACAGTCTGTTCGATGGAGGCACAAGAATCCCTTTTATCATTAAATGGGAGGGAAAAATTATACCACAGGTATCAGATGCTCTCTTCAGCCAGATCGACCTCCTGGCATCTTTTGCAAATATGACCGGCCAGGAATTGACATCTGGTGATGCTCCCGACAGTTATAATAACCTGGATGTTTTTCTTGGAAAATCATCTGAAGACCGTGAATGGTTAATTGAACATGCAAGCAGGTTGACAATTATCAAAGATAATTGGAAATATATTGAACCGGGAGGAGGAGAAAAAGTATTCGCTAATGTAAATATTGAAACAGGTTACGATACTTTACCTCAACTTTATAATCTCAAGGATGATCTTGGTGAACAAAATAACATAGCTACTGAAAATCCGGAAATTGTTAAGGAACTAACAGATCTTCTTAATGAGATAAAAGAAAATAAATGATATTACATTATAAAACTTATATAGGAACATAGAGAAGTAGTAATCTTTGTTTATTCTATAGGATTATGTAATTAAAATTATGATCATGATTAATCTGAAATCAGCATTAACTCTTGGAGCAGCATCTGTTTTAACAATGAATGCTGCAGCACAAAAAACAACCCGGTTCACACAATCCACACCAAATATTATATTGATCCTGATGGATGACATGGGCTATGGGGATATTGGTCGTAACGGGGCAAACCAGTATGATACTCCCAATCTTAACCGACTAGCGAGCCAGGGTATGCAGTTTACATGGTATTATTGTCCCCAGGCTGTCAGCAGTGCCTCACGTGCCGGACTTCTTACCGGATGCTATCCAAATAGGGTGGGAATCTCCGGAGCACTTATGCCATATTCTACAAATGGAATAAATTCTGAGGAGACAACTATAGCAGAAATGCTGAAGACAAAAGGATACCATACAGGGATAATAGGAAAATGGCACCTCG
>CAZTXH010000139.1:3012-6279 GCA_964617415.1 uncultured Rikenellaceae bacterium
AAGTTTCTCCCTCTTCAGCATGGCTTTGATGAGTACTACGGTATTCCTTATTCAAACGATATGTGGCCAGTCGATTTTGATGGTGTTCCGATACACCTCAAAGATACTACTGACTTTAAGAACAGGTATCCCATATTGCCGCTGGTAGAAGGCAATGAGAAAGTGGGAGAGGTGTTAACCCTTGCTGATCAGGATAAGCTTACAACAACCTATACAGAGAAGGCTGTTAGATTTATCGAAAACCATAAGGAAGGACCATTTTTTCTCTACTTTCCACATTCTATGGTACATGTGCCTCTTGGTGTCTCGGAAAAATTCAAAGGAAAAAGTAAACAGGGATTCTTTGGTGATGTGATGATGGAAGTAGACTGGTCGATTGGCGAGATCATGAAAGCTGTGGAGAAGTACGGACTGGAAGATAATACCCTTATTATCTTTACCAGCGATAATGGTCCATGGCTCAATTTTGGAAACCATGCCGGATCAACAGGTGGTTTGAGAGAGGGAAAAGGAACAAGCTGGGAAGGTGGTCAGCGTGTTCCCTGCCTGATGCGATGGCCGGGTGTAATCCCCGAGGGAGAAATCTGTAATAAACTTGTCTGTGCAATGGATATCCTGCCTACATTAGCAGCAATTACAGGGGCTCCCTTACCTGAGTTAAAAATTGATGGAGTTAATATCCTTCCATTAATGCAGGGTGATAGAACAGTATCTCCCAGGCATGATTTTTACTATTACTATCAGCGTAACAGTCTCGAAGCCGTACAGCGTGATCACTGGAAACTGATACTGCCTCATAGCGGACGTACCTACAGGGGAATGAAACCAGGAGCAGACGGATGGCCCGGTCCGACAGGTACAGAGACTGTTAAGAAGGCAGAACTTTATAATCTGCGGCGTGATCCGGGAGAATGGTATGATGTTTCTGAGTATTACCCGGAAAAAGTTAAAGAATTGCAAGCTCTCGCAGAAAAAGCAAGAGAAGATCTTGGTGATGACCTGACAAAATCACCCGGAGCTAACAGAAGAAAAGCAGGTTTTTTAAATGAATAATTAAAATAGCTAAATATTATCTTATGAATAGAAATGCAACAATAACATCAGCACTGGGTCTATCCGCACTGGCCTCTTTAACTATGGGCTGCCAGCCATCAGGTGACAAGCGTCCAAACATCATCTACATCATGAGCGATGATCATGCCTACCAGGCAATAAGCGCTTATGGCGGACCACTTAAAGATTATGCACCCACACCAAATATTGACCGCATAGCACATGATGGTATAAGATTCAATAGATGTCTGGTAACAAACTCAATATCGGGACCCTGCAGGGCTGTTATACTAACCGGAAAATACAGTCATCTGAATGGCTTCCTTTCCAATGAGACAAAACAATTCGACGGATCGCAACAGACATTTCCCAAATTACTTCAGCAGGCAGGTTATAATACTGCAATAATTGGTAAATGGCATCTTGGTTCAGAACCAACAGGCTTCAGTCATTGGGAAATTCTACCAGGTCAGGGTAGCTATTATAATCCAGACTTTATTACCGGTGAAGGCAGAAAAAGAGATACCGGTTATGTGACAGAGTTAATCACAGAAAAATGTATTGAATGGATAGATAATGTGAAAAGTTCTGGTAAACCTTTTATGTTGATGATGCATCATAAGGCACCACACAGGGAGTGGCAACCAGGGCCTAATGAGCTTACACTATATAATGAGGTTGTCTTTCCAGAGCCGGAAACACTTTTTGATGATTATTCAAACAGGGGTACAGCTGAAAAAACACAGGATATGACTATTTCCAAAACAATGAGGATAGAAGAGGATCTTAAGCTGTATAAGGACAGGAACAAAATGAGATATACCGGTTTGACACGGCTGACATCTGAACAACTTGCTGCATGGGATTCAGTATATAATCCTATGATACGGGAATTCTATAAATCAGATCTTACAGGTGATTCTCTTACCAGTTATAAATATCAGCGTTATATGCAGGACTACCTCGCATGTATCGCTGCTGTCGACAAGAGTGTAGGGGAGGTGCTCGATTACCTTGAGGAAAACGGGTTAAGTGATAACACTATTGTTATATATACTTCCGACCAGGGATTTTATCTTGGTGAACATGGCTGGTTCGATAAAAGATTCATGTTCGAGGAATCATACAGAACACCTTTGATTATAAGGTGGCCGGGTGTTGTTGAAGCCGGAACAACAAATAACGATATGGTCTCAAATCTGGATTTTGCAGAGACCTTCCTCGAAATTGCAGGAACAGAAATACCCGATAATATGCAGGGCATGAGTATATTACCTGTGCTGAAAGGTAAAACACCTTCAGACTGGAGAAAAGAACATTATTATCATTATTATGAATACCCCGGCTGGCACAGTGTTAAGCGTCATTATGGAATAAGTACGCCGCGCTATAAGCTGATTCACTTTTACTATGATATCGATGAATGGGAATTGTTTGACATTCAGAACGACCCACAGGAAATGAAAAATGTTTATGATGACCCGGAATATTCTGAGGTCAGGGAAGAACTTCACAAACGTTTAGTTGAGCTAAGGAAGCAATTTGGCGACAGTGATGAACTGGCAAAGAAACTCCTGCCTAACTAGATATGTTTGTGTTTAACTAAAATGATGTAGATATTCTTCCAGGTTATATTCTTTACATAATCCACTGAACTCTTCAAGTAGCGATTTGTTGAAGGGGACACCCTTATTTTGTCTTTCCAGCCATATATAATACTCTTTTTCACCGGCTGTATAGATTCTGTCCTGACCAGGCATCTTCTGTGAATTTCTGAGTTCACGAAGGATATTACCGGTTGTCTTTTTGAAATCATCCGGATCAGTGAAAGCACTTACATCAATAACAATAAAGAAATGTCCAAGTAAATAGGGGACTTTCTGTCCATCCCTTATTCCCGTAAGCGTTTTCATAAAAGCACCCTGCTGCAAAGCTGACGAAAGGATCTCAACCACTGTTGCATAGCCATAGCCTTTATAGCCGGCTGTCTCTTCGCCAATACCACCCAGTGGACAAAGTGCTGCACGTCCGGCAACCAGATCGTCAAGTACTTCACGGGCATTGGTTTTGGTTTCACCATCTTTATCAATTACCCAACCTTTCGGAATATCTTTTCCTTGGCGTGCATATAACTCTATCTTTCCCCTTTGAGTAATTGACGTTGCACAGTCAATCAAAAAAGGGAATGGTTCATCACTTTGTATCCCTTAAGTC
>CAZTXH010000140.1:0-6277 GCA_964617415.1 uncultured Rikenellaceae bacterium
GATCTTTACTGTGCTTCAGACCCGCTTACATCCGAGGATTTTAGACCTGAAAAATAAAATTCAAAGCGGACCTGATGATAAGATCTATGACATTGATCTTACTTATGTTACAAGCAGGGGGAACTGGTATTCTATATCATGGAAGGGTGATATTCAAAAATCCGGAGGTGTTGCAACAAACATAGGAATACATTTCTTCGACATGCTTGGCTGGATCTTTGGTAAAACAAAAAACAATATAGTACATCTATCCGAACCCGATAAGGCTGCTGGTTTTCTTGAACTGGAAAAAGCAAGGATAAGATGGTTCCTCAGCCTCGATCATAAAGACCTGCCCCTGGCTGTACATGAAAAAGGACAGAGAACTTTCAGGTCGATATTGATTGACGGTGAAGAGATAGAATTCAGTGACGGATTTACGGATTTGCATACACTTACATACAGAGAGATACTGGCAGGAAATGGTTTTGGTCTCCAGGAATCACGTCAGTCGGTGGAAATAGCTTATACCATTCGTAATTCCAAACCATCAGAAGTTAAGGGTGACTATCATCCTTTCTTAAAATCAACATCTTCTACCAGGACGGCCCGATGAAAAAGAAAATTATTGTAACCGGAGGAACAGGTTATATAGGTTCACATACAGTGGTTGAGCTCATTGAAGAGGGATATGAGGTTATACTAATCGATAATCTTCATAATTCCGAAGCAGCCGTTGCAGATTCGATAGGTTCCATTACCGGTAAAAAACCTCAGCTGGAGGTATTCGACCTGTGTGACAGGGAAAAACTTGATTCATTCTTAAAAAATAATAAAGAGATAACAGGTATTATACATTTTGCAGCATATAAAGCAGTTGGTGAATCTGTGAAAAAGCCCCTGGAGTATTACAGGAATAACCTGGTTTGAATGTTAAATCTGCTTGAGGTAATGAAACAATATGCTATTCCCTATATGGTTTATTCATCATCATGTACCGTATACGGCCAACCGACTGCATTACCTGTTAAAGAGGATACTCCCGTTCAACCTGCAGTTTCTCCTTACGGAAACACCAAAAAGATCGGGGAAGAAATTATCAGGGATACAGTACTGGCAGGAAATAATATCAAAGCAATCTCATTGAGATATTTTAATCCTATTGGTGCACATCCTTCAGCTTTGATAGGAGAACTTCCACGGGGAGTTCCTGAGAACCTTGTTCCCTTTATTACTCAGACAGCTATTGGCCTGAGAGATGAATTAAGAGTCTTCGGAAATGATTACAATACACCCGATGGAACATGTATAAGGGATTATCTTCATGTGGTGGACCTGGCAAAAGCACATGTTATTGCTCTGGAGAGACTTATTGAAAAGAAAAATACTAGGGATTATGAGGTATTTAACCTTGGGACAGGAGAGGGAGTATCAGTACTTGAAGCAATAAAATCTTTTGAACGTGTTTCGGGAATCAAACTGAAATACAGAATTACAAGCAGAAGAGCCGGCGATATTGAGAAGATATGGGCTGATCCTTCACTTGCCAACAGTGAACTTGGCTGGAAAACAAAAAATTCCCTTGATGAATCAATGCGAACAGCCTGGGAATGGGAAAAAAGTATCAGAAAGAATAAGAAATGAAAAAAATACTGATAACCGGTGGTGCCGGATTTATTGGATCGCATGTAGTCAGAAGATTTGTAAATAATTATCCTGATTGCCTCATTGTCAATGCGGATAAGTTAACATATGCCGGTAACCTCGAAAACCTCCGGGATATTGAAAAAAAAGATAATTATCTGTTTGAAAGAGCCGACATTGTTGATAAAGAAAAGGTTTCCGGACTTTTTGATAAATATCGCTTTGACGGGATTATTCATCTTGCAGCAGAATCGCATGTTGACAGGTCGATAACAGGTCCTGATGAATTTGTCTTTACAAATATTGTTGGAACGGTAAACCTGCTTAACATTGCTCTGCAATACTGGAAGGAATCATATCAAAGAAAACTTTTTTACCATATCTCTACAGATGAGGTTTTCGGATCACTTGATCAAAATGGAATGTTTACCGAAGAGACTCCATATGATCCTAAAAGTCCCTATTCAGCTTCTAAGGCAAGCTCCGACCATATGGTAAGAGCCTATAACCATACATATGGAATACCGGTAGTGATCTCTAACTGTTCAAACAATTATGGCCCAAATCAGTTCCCTGAAAAATTAATTCCTTTAGCTATCAACAATATAAAAAACAATAAGCCTGTTCCTGTTTACGGTAAGGGTGAAAATATCCGCGACTGGCTTTATGTAGAAGATCACGCCTCTGCGATAGATCTCATCTTTCACCGGGGCAGAACCGGTGAAACTTATAATATTGGTGGCAACAACGAATGGAAGAATATTGATCTTATAAAGTTACTTTGCAGGATAATGGACAGGAAGCTTGATCGCCCTTCAGGGAGTTCCGAGAAACTCATAACATTCGTAAAAGATCGTCCCGGTCATGACCTGAGATATGCCATCGACTCATCAAAACTCAGGAAAGAATTAGGCTGGTCTCCATTACCCAGTTTTGAAGCAGGGCTTGAGAAGACTATCGACTGGTATCTTTCTAACATCAAATGGCTTGAGAATGTAATCTCAGGAGAATACATAAAATATTATGAGTCAATGTATTCTGGCAGATGATAAGCATCATGATCTTATAGCTTCCACTGATTTAATGACCCATAACTCTATTTCATTGCGGGTTAGTTTTCTATATTTTTTTACCACGACAGTACTGTGTATTTTGTAATAATAAACTACTCAACAGTAACGGATTTGGCAAGATTCCTTGGTTGATCCACATTGCATCCTCTCAATACTGCAATATGATAAGAGAGCAATTGAAGAGGAATAACCGTAAGAAGACCTGAAAATACCGGAAAGGTTTCGGGAACCTCGAGCACATAATCTGCTATTTTTTTTATGATTTCATCACCTTCAGTGACAATAGCTATTACTTTCCCTCTCCGGGCTTTTATCTCCTGTATATTATTTATGATCTTTTCATAGGTATCATCTTTTGTTGCGATGATGACAACCGGCATATTTTCATCAATCAGTGCAATAGGTCCATGTTTCATTTCGGCAGCAGGATAACCTTCAGCATGGATATAGGATATTTCCTTCAGTTTAAGAGCTCCTTCAAGAGCAACAGGGAACAGATATCCTCTGCCAAGATAGATAGCATTATGTGTATCAGTAAATATTGATGCGAGCTTCAGAATCTGATCGTTCAGTTTCAATGCATCTTCTATTTTCCCGGGTATTGAAACCAATTCTTCAATAAGTTTATTAAAGTCAGTATCAGAAATTATACCTTTCAGGTGACCTATTTCAAATGCCATCATTGCCAGTACCGTGATTTGAGTGGTAAATGCCTTTGTTGAGGCCACACCTATTTCCGGTCCTGCGTGGGTATAAACACCGGCATCGGTATCCCTGGGAATAGAGCTCCCGACAACATTACATATACCGATCACTTTCGCTCCTTTTTCCCTTGCAAGTCGTACCGCAGCCAGTGTATCTGCTGTTTCACCGCTCTGACTTATTGCAATAACAATATCACCTTTACTTATAACAGGATTTCTGTACCTGAATTCCGAAGCATATTCAACTTCAACAGGGATCCTGATATATTCCTCGAAGAGATATTCTCCCAGGAGCCCGGAATGCCATGATGTTCCGCATGCAACAATTATTATTCTCTCAGCATTTGATATTTCATCAAGAACATCATGCAGACCTCCAAGCATTATTCCGGAGTGATCGGGAAGTACTCTTCCCCTGAAAGTATCATGTATCGCTCTTGGTTGTTCAAATATTTCCTTGAGCATAAAATGATCAAAACCCTCCTTATCAATCTCTCCTATCTCCAGGTCAATCTCTTTTACCTCCGGTTTAATCATTGTACTTTGAATTGTCTTAAGTACAAGTTCCTCTTTTTTTATTATTGCCAGGTCATTATCATTCAGATATATTACCCTTTTTGTATGTTCAACTATTGGTGTTGCATCCGATGCAATGAAATTCTCTCCTTCTCCCACACCAATTACAAGAGGGCTCCCTCTTTTTGCAGCAAACAGCTTATCGGGTTCCTTTGTACAGATAATCACAAGGCCGAAGGCACCTTCAACCCTGTTCAGGGCCAAAGTAATTGCTTGTTCTGCAGTAAGATCCCCCTCGATAAACAGATGATCCATTAAATTGGCAAGTACTTCTGTATCTGTCTGGCTGGTAAAAGTAATACCCCGACCCTGAAGATGTTTTTTCAGCAAAGCATAATTTTCGATAATCCCGTTATGCACAACAATAAAATTACCTTTTGCAGAGATTTGCGGATGAGCATTAAGCTCATTGGGTTCGCCATGGGTTGCCCACCTTGTATGACCCATCCCTATTGTTCCGTCAAAACTCGATTTGTTGACCATCTCTTCAAGATCCTTCACCCTCCCTTTACATTTGAAAATTTTTGTATCGCCGTTAACAAGGGCCAGACCGGCTGAATCATATCCCCGGTATTCAAGACGTTTCAACCCATTTATTATTCTTTGTCGGGCCGGTTTAGATCCTATATAACCAATAATACCACACATATTCGAGATTTAAGTAACATTTTTTGGAAATATAATAGCATTATCATGATATTCAGAATCTGGTATATGTCAAATCAAATTTTACAGGATTCGTACTGTTATTTGCTTTCAGAATAGCACTCTGAGTCGATCCTGCAGGAAGAATGAGCTGAAATTCCGGAGTTAATACTCCGGTTGAATCTTCAAGGAATTGCTGTATATAATATGCCAGGTTAAAAGTATAATTCGCGGCTGTTGTATCTATTGCCCCATCAAAAAGTGTTGTGCTTAAATAGTAATCATGTACAAGATATTTTGATCCGGTATTGTCATAATATCCAATATATAGTTGTGAAGGGAATGATGAACCCCAATAAGTATCCCCGTCATAATGTACAGGCCATGTTATTCTGGCCTTATTAATCCTTATATTATTAAAGGATGTATCATTTTTTATTTGTTCAAGTCCGGGTATCATAAACTTCGTATAAACACCATTCAGACATTGCTGATATGTGAGTGTATCCCTGAAACCGTCATTAATATGTTCAATTTTTTTATCAGCCTGTGCAGTATTATAATCGTGCGAATATAAATTGTAACATGCATTTCTTGCCTGTGCATCCAGAAGAAAAAAGAATACCGATGTAACCTCATCTTCATCTCTAAGATAAAGAGCGAAATAGTGTGAATATGAGCTATAGTTATCCGGTGGTTCAAGACTCAATGTCAGGAAAACCGGATCTCCGATTGATGTCAGGGAAAACTGCAATCCTTTGAAATATGTTCTGAAATCAGGAATTGAATTACTGTGAAAAAGCATTGATGTATCCCTGATCAGATATTCACCAAATGAATTTGGCAGAGTAAGAATAAGTCTGTTTACGGTATCCTCCTTCAGTGAAGGAAGAGTAACATCGAGACTATATCCTGTAAGTGGAGTTTCTTTATTTGAATAGTAGGTAGTATCAGTATAGATTTCCTCAGCTATTTCTGACAACGTCAATATATTTCCCGCTGATGTGTCACCGACAACATTTGTAATATTCAGAATTAGTTTTATTGAATCAAGAGTTAATATCCCGCCTTCCCATTCGTCATTCATCCTTATCTGTGTAACAAATCCTGCTGTTGTAGATCCAAAATACGGATCATAAAGCTCTCCCAGATAAGAGTAAGTGGGACTACTCGCATCAAGTGAATCAGAATACATTGTGTATGAATAAATACTCAGGGTATCAATAGAATTTAAGGAGACAAAATCCCATCCCGGAAGTATTGTACTGCCAATTATAGTACCCTCTTCTTCACAGGAACTAAATAAAAACAAAATACCTGTAAGAATAAGCAGGTATGTTTTTAGAAAAAAGAAATGTTTGAAGGGTATTTTCGAACTATGAAAGAAGGTTGTCATAGAAGTCGTTATAGGCATCAATATATTCTGTTTCATTCTTGTATGGAAGTACTGGTTTGGATATTTTCTTCAGGTATTCATTCAATTCACTATTTATCTGTTCACTTCCGATAATTATCCCATCTGAATATTTGATTGCCAGTTTTGAGATATTAATAAAATCGGGTTTTTTGACAAGTTTTAGATTTTCCCCGTCTATTCCATCAAAACGTAGTTTATCGGCGAACGTTGATCTAAACGGTTTTTTGAAATCATTATTG
>CAZTXH010000141.1:0-6250 GCA_964617415.1 uncultured Rikenellaceae bacterium
GGTCCGTTCTGCAGGCTCATATCCCTTGCGCGAATGGCATCGAACCAGTTCTGGAAATGGAGGGTGAGTTCGCTAGCTCGGTTCATGTTTTTTCTCAATTTGGTAATCATGTAGATGGCGTCAATGAAGAGTTTTTCAAAGAGGTATTGTGAGATATATCCTTTGTCTCCATAGAGCTTCCCGTAGATCTTCCGGAGCAGGTTACTGTCTAATAGTGGGTGTCTGTCATTGACATTTCCGGCAGTAAGTACAAAATCCAGTATTTCTCCTTTGTTACTGATAATGAAGTGTATGTTAAGGCCGAAGAACAAGCCAATATTACACTAGCCTTTGTTGCAAGACCTGTTAATACTTTATGGGAATGGGCTCGTTTTATGACAGGCCTTAATATGTGATGAATCCACATAGGATATTCCTGTGCATTTACCCAGACAACGGGTTTTAAGGTAAATAGCCAGAGGTAATAGAGCCTTCTGCATTAACTCAACAAACCTGTTATATGACACAAGACCAAGAAAATCACCGCGCATATGCTTGCATACATGGTATAGATAATAATGTTTAAAGTTCCTGTAACCCATTAAATGAAAATAAATTACAATGGTCATTACTTCACTCTCATTTAAACTGCCAGGCTTAATTCTCTTGCGAAAACCGTAAGAGAGCTGGTGTGTTTGTAACTCGTTGATGAATACTTTATTAAATTCATCTACATTAAAAAAATTTCAATAAGTTTGTCTTCAAGATTTTTCATGGATTCTTTCTGTTTTTGTTTATACTTTATTATTCTAAAACAAATTAGGAAAGAATCCTTTTTTATAATACATTGTAAATCAAATAAATATCAACATTTTGGTTGTAATTTATTAACAATCAATTATTTGTAAAATATTCTTATGTCGAACTCACGTTAAATTAGTAAACCACATAAAATATGCATTGGTATTTACATCGCACAATGCGTTAAATTAATCTGTTTTGCCCTAATTACATAATAAACATCCGTACATTATGCTACTAAATAATCTCTTTACTTATCCTTTGTGAAATATACTATTTTTTGTAATTTAAATTTGTTCATATGAAGATCCTTCTTTATTTTTATTAAATAGGCTTTATGCCAATAATACTTGAATTTGGTTATAAAATAATACTATTTAATACGATCTATAAATGATAATTCCCCTGGCTTACGGCAAAAAGGGCTTTACTATTGAATTGCCTGATGACTATGATGTCGATATAATTGAACCGGTGAGGACCGAAGGCTTAAAAGATCAGAAAATAGCTATTACTAAGGCTCTTTTAAATCCATACAATACCAAGCCATTAAATGAGATAGTAAATACTGAAGATAAAGTAGCAATTGTGTTTAGTGATATAACGAGGGCAACGCCCTATCACATCATATTGCCTGCACTTCTTGATGAGTTAAAAAAAATACCCCACAGTAATATCTGTTTTTTTTGTGCCAACGGAACACATAGACCTGCAAACGAGCAAGAATTAGTATCAATCCTGGGTGAGAACATTTTCAATAATTATGAAATAGTCCAGAATTATGCTAATGATCCTGAATTATTTGAATGCATCGGAGAAACATCCATGGGTAACAAAATATATATTAACAAGAGAATACTTGAATTCGACATTAAAATTCTGACAGGGTTCATTGAGCCACATTTTTTTGCAGGGTTTTCCGGTGGTGGAAAGGCTCTAATCCCGGGAATGGCATCTGAAAGTACAATTAAATACAATCATTCGATAGCGAACCTTTCAAGAGATAACGTCACCTGGGGTATCACAGACGGAAATCCGCTATGGGAGGACTTAATGGAAGCATCAGAATTTGTCCCGGGTATCTTTTTATTGAATATAGCTCTTAATAAGGACAAAGAGATCATAAAAGTATTTGCAGGAGATCTTAGATCTGCTCATAATGCTGGTTGTCAATTCGTAAAAGAATCAGCAATGGTACCTGTTACAAGATTATATGATATAGTGATCACCAGTAACTCAGGTTATCCCCTGGATTTAAATATTTATCAGACTGTCAAAGGAATGAGCGCTGCAGCTCAGATTGTTAAAGAAGGTGGCAGTATAATTGTCGCAGCAGATTGTTGGGACGGGATACCCTCAGGAAGTGATTATGAAAAGATTTTAACATCAGTAAAAAGCATAAACGAACTCTCAGCTTTTATTATAGAAAATGAAAGTATATTAAAAGACACCTGGCAAGTATTTTTTCAAGCTTCAATCCAAAAGAAAGCGGATGTTTATCTATATAGTGATAAACTAGATGACAAAACCATCCTCAGAGCTTTATTGAATCCGGCCCATAATATTGCTGAACTTGTTAATGATCTCAGAAGCAAAATAGGTCCAAAAGTAAGCATATGTATTCTTCCTCAAGGTCCACAAACCATTCCTTATTTAAAAACTTAATTATCAGCTTATTAATTATATTTTATCATAAATTTAATTTAAATCAATACTTATAAAATGGGCAATCTGATTGTAATCAAAACAAAAAATCTGTCAATGCAGGCAGAATTAAACGAATCAACTATTTCAAAAATGATTTATGAGGAACTGCCTGTCAGTTCAAATGTCAATACATGGGGTGATGAAATATATTTCCCAATCACTGTCAAAACAAATAATGAAAATGGTGTGTCCTCAGTGCAGATTGGGGATATTGCTTATTGGCCGCCATCAAATTGTTTCTGTATTTTCTTTGGTAAAACGCCAGCATCGACATCAAATGAAATACGCCCGGCTTCAGCAGTAACAATCCTGGGGAAACTGTTAGGTAGGCCTCAGGACTGGAAAGCTGTAAATAATGGAGAAGAAATAACTATAGAAAAGGCAATATGAATATTGCTGTAAAACTCAACATTAATATTATTTCATTCAGAACAGAACTTAACAGGACATGTACCCGGAGATCAGTTACACTATCCGGTATAAAAACACAAAAACTTAATCATACAATTATTCTTTTCGAAATCATTTTGAAGTTTTTCACCTGGTCTCCTGGGCTTAACAATTGAATGAGTGGCTGGAGCAGGGTATCAGTTATAATTAAGCCAAATCAAGACCTATAATCTCATGATCGGAAATCTGTGGAACTGTCAATTTTACCCTACCATCCATGATCGTATACTGCGGATCATTATCCCTCATCGGCAGATGTACCCCTGTCAGCTTTGTGTTTTCAGGAACCTTTATACTCACTTCTGCATCTACGGGTATCAGTTCCCTGAACGGACCTTTCATCATCATTGGATTGGTCAGGTTTACAAGATGTACTGCCATTGAGTCTTTCTGTCTCCATGCTGTAACCTCTATCATCCCCGGACCCTTTACAGTTACTATTGATTCCTCATTCAATGCCCATGCTATTGTGTTATTCAACAGCTTCCCATGATCCAGTGTCATGTATTGCCAGAATGACTTGTCTATATCCCATGGTATATATGCCACCCGGCTCTTGCCAATCTCCCGCAGATACAACTCTCTTATGTCCGTGTCAGGTATCCGGGTATATACATCCTCCATTGGCAGATCAGGATAGGTCGGTATCAATGTTACAGGACTCGGAAATGATTCCTTCGGTGTTACCTTTACCCTGTATATCCCATTTATGATCCTTACTGCATCCTCCAGTCCTGCCAATACCGGGTGAAATCTATTTGTCGTCGGATCACTTCTGAGTCTCAGGTAACTGTTCTGCATCGGCCCCTCTACACCGTTATCGTACGTTACCCCAAACAAATCTCCCAGTCCGAAATCCTTCCTCTGGTTTCCTGCTTCATCATACAGCGATGTCTCAAATGTTGCTAAAAGGCTGCCTCCCCCTTGTACAAACTTACGAATCTGACCACATTGTTTATTTGACAATCTTGTGATATTTGGCAGTATCAGCAACTTGAATGGTCTGAAATGGGATTCATCCAATACATCAGCATTTATCATTTCAAATGGTATATGTCCTTCCACAAGTGAATGGTACATCCCCTGCATATGAAATCCGGAGTTTTGCTGCCATGGTCTGTTCTCTGCTGCTGTCCTGCTCATCCCCTGTTCGGCTATAACAATGCCGACTCTTGCCATTGGCGCAATATTTCTAAGATATTTTGCACTTCTGTAATGTCCCTCATAGACCTTTTCCATCGTTTTGAACCATCTTTTATCAATCGGTTTGGCATTGAACTTGACAAAACACGGAAGCATACCATTGGCTATACCATCTCCTGCCCATATCTTCAGCTCAGCGTCTGTGGTTACCGAATCTTTCCACCTTGGAGTCTCTTCCAATCCCACGCTGAATATATGTATAAGCGGTTTAACTCCCATTCCTCCTGCCCTGAGTTCTTTAGCGCCCCTCCCGCTGTTCCATGGTGGAATAACTCCTCTTCTGCCCTGCCTGTCAACAAAGAATATATCTGAATACTGTCCAATCATCTTCCTGTCGGGAAATCCATTAGGTATGAACCGTGATGTCGGCTTTATCTTGCGTATTTCGGCGTCCCAGAGGAACCAGAGGTCCTTCAGTCTCGCAATTCTCCACTCCCTGTACTTATCTGCTACGGCAATTTCTTCTGGTGACTGTGTCTTTCCGGATCCAGCTCCGAATCTGACTGTTTCTGTCCGGGGAAGATCCATTCCCCCGGAGTACTCCCTGAAATTCTTTACACAGTGTTCACAATAGCATGTACCGTGACCTCTCCATCTGTTGGAAAATATACCTTCAGGTTGATACTTCTTCATAATCTCCTTATGGATCTCTGTCATAAAATCAAAGTTGTACGGTCCCAGGGCGCATGTTACCCAAAGGTCTGTATTTGCCCAATGTCTTCGCTTCTGTCCGTCTGCGGTCACAGCTATCCAGTCGGGATGTGCATCATAAACATTCTGCCTTGCTGCATGCGGATCAGTACGTACACAAACTGTTATATTCAATCTACGGCATCCTTCCATCATGTAACCTAACAGGTCGGAGTTGCCGAGAAAGTCACTCCTGTGGTGCAGGGGAATCTCAGTGGGGTAGAAGGCAACTACTCCACCGGCACTTAAAAGTGCTCCCTCAACATGAATACGTTTAAAATAGTCCAGCCAGAAATCAGGATCGCAGCGACCAGGATCATTTTCGACAAATGCCAGTTGTGCCCATCTAAGCGGACGGGTGGCCCATGTTGCTTCTTCGGCAGATTGAATAAGATCATTCAGTATTGCCGGGCCAACGACAGCATAAGCTCCTCCTATCGAGGTTGTTTTAATAAATTCTCTTCTTTTCATTTTTCTTTAATTCTATTTCTATAATTATTATTTTAATATATTGCTGTATTTATCTCATTTTAAGCTTTTTTGTTTGAAATATTCATCGAATCAGCAATTTGATCATTACTTGATTTGTTCATTTTGCATTTTATGAAAATCTCTTTTCTATGTGTATATAGAAACGTAATTCTGGCAAAATCATAATAAGATTGCTGCAGCTCTTCAAGATGCTAAGTTGCTATGACCGGCTTATTATGGTAATAAGTGTCAGTCTTCTTTGACCTTAAGCATTAAAGCTTTGGTTCCCAGCCGGGCTCATATTCACGATCCCATAATTTCATTGCTTCGCGGTCATAAATTTCCCCGGTCTCCGTATTCACATCAAATGATTTCCCGATTCGATATGAAATATTCGCATAATGGACCAGCATCTGGCTTACAGTGCCAATATCAAGTGAAGAATTCAGCTTGTTGGATTTACCTCTTATGTTATCAAAGAAATTAACAATATGTGCATCAGTCATGGCACCTCCTCCTCCAAGAGCATTTCCGGCTTCATTACCTGATGACCTGCTGTCGCGTATGGTTTTTCCTGAGCGGTCAAAGAGCTTATATCCACTGCGGTTAACAAATACTGAACCTTTTGTTCCATATATGACTGTTCCTCGGCCGGCACCGTATGTTCTATAACCATTACGGCTTTCACAGTCCCATTTAATTACCTTGTTTCCCGTGAAGATAAATGTTGCATCCATGGTGTCGTACATTTCCCAGCCATCATTCAGAAAATGGTATTTGCCGGCCTGCACGTCGACATGTTCAGGGTAACTCACCTGTAATGCCCATCGGGCAACATCAAGTTCGTGAGTACCATTATTGCCTGCCTCTGCCGTTCCCCAGTTCCAGCCGTACCAATGCCAGTTATAGTCCCAGGTGTTATTATAATAATCCTTATGAGGTGCAGGTC
>CAZTXH010000142.1:0-6227 GCA_964617415.1 uncultured Rikenellaceae bacterium
CTCTTCCCCATGCACGGTCAGCAAGGGAAGTACCCATGGCAACCATAAATGTAACATAAGTGGTTGAAAGGGGAAGCTTCAGTGAAGTACCTGTTGCAATAAGTATACTTGCAACAAACATATTAACCGAGGCTCTTAACACGTCGAATGATATTGCCTCTTTCGAATGCTTGTGTTTCTTCTTTTCTGTTTTGAATTCAAACCTTTTATTAACGAAACCAGTCATCTTTTTTGGGATGATCTTATTGAAGATCTTTGATACACCCACAGCCCCATGAACAACTGATCTTGAAAAAACTGAGGATGAAAATCTTTCGATTCCTGAATCCTGTCGTGCAAGATTAATTTCAGTCATAGATACTGTTCTGGCTTTTTTTGAGATAAAGAGTGTAATAACCATTATAAGTCCGGCTCCAAGAAGAAACAGTGTTGAAGTTTTAATCGGTCCTGAAAGAGCTTCCATACTATAAGTATCAGGATTTAATAATGCACTACTCGTAAATTCCCTGAATGATTCAAAGCCAGCTAAAGGGACTCCAATAAAATTCACAAGGTCGTTGCCTGCAAATGCCATTGCAATAGAAAAAGTACCAGCCAGAACAATTAGTCTAAGGATGTTTATCTTAAAAGCTATATATAACAACTGAAGAATAGCAGTAAAAACAAGAAAAGAAATCAAAAGAATCTGAGTTGTGTGGGTTCCTATCCAACTTATTGCCTCAGGTGTCATAAAGGAAGCTCCTTTTGCTCCTTTAACAAGAATGAAATATACTATGGCAGTAAGAGCAATGCCACCCCATGCTGCACCAAAATATTTCATATACCGCTCATAGTTAAATGAAAAAATCAACCGTGTTAAAAACTGTATTATTGTTCCGAAAGCAAAAGCGATTACAACTGAAATAAGAATACCGGATATGATAGCAAGGGCTTTAGCTGAGTTAATATATGTATTTAGATTGGCTACGGTATCAGATGAGTGTGATATCTTGATCAGTGAAACAGCAACAGCTGCACCTAACAATTCAAATACAATTGATACTGTAGTTGAAGTAGGAAAACCAAATGTATTAAATGCATCAAGGAGAATAACATCTGTTATCATGACCGCAAGAAAAATGATCATGATCTCCGAAAAATAAAACTGTCCAGGATGAAATATTCCTGAACGTGCTACTTCCATCATCCCGCTTGAAAAAGTAGCACCAACGAATACTCCAAGAGCTGCAATAATTAAAATAACTTTTAAAGGAGCAACCTTCGAACCAATCGATGAATTTAAAAAATTTACTGCGTCGTTTGATATGCCAACTATCAGATCTGAAACAGCAAGGATAAACAGGACAATTACAAAAATGAGATATATATTCACTTATATATTTATGTTAAATGAGAATAATAGAAATGACCTGTTGTGATAATTGTGTGCTTTAGCTTTTATCTGTAGCATAATATAGGGCTTATTATCAATATATTAATAATACAATTCCATCAGTAGTAAGCGGCTCTGAATTTAATATAATTGAAATGAAGTTCAAAATATCTTGATTGTTAAATTTTTGTTACAATTATATCTCAGAAAAACTGAATAAATATAAAACTTGTGAAATGATTATCATTTATTATTTTGGCAGAATATATTAACTTTATTAATACTAATTATTAACTAAAATAAATTAACCTGATGAAAGATATACGTAAACTGGAGCCCGGTATTCTATGGCATTATTTTTATGAAATAACGCAAATTCCCCGTCCTTCGAAGAAAGAAAAAAGGATGGTTGATTATGTGGCTAAATTCGGTAAAGACCATAAACTTGAGACAATTGTTGATAAAGTAGGAAATGTTATAATAAGGAAACCTGCAACAAAAGGAATGGAAAAAAGAAAGTGCATTATTTTCCAGTCTCATCTCGATATGGTTCCACAGAAGAATAGTGATAAAAAACACGATTTCGAAAAAGACCCGATTGAAGCAGTTATTGATGGTGATTGGGTAAAAGCAAATGGAACAACACTCGGAGCGGATAACGGAATAGGTGTTTCTGCTACACTGGCAGTCCTTGCTTCAAAGGATATTCCTCATGGACCTATTGAAGCTCTTTTTACCATTGATGAAGAGACAGGAATGACAGGAGCAAACGGATTGCAAAAAGGCCTTCTCAAAGGTGATATACTGATGAATCTTGATTCTGAAGATGAAGGTGAATTATATGTAGGTTGTGCAGGTGGCATTGATGTAAGCATTTATAAAGAATACCTTGAAGAAAAATCACCACGAAGAATGGCAGCTTATCGTATTGATCTGAAAGGACTTAAGGGAGGTCACTCAGGAGTCGATATAGATTTGGGAAGAGCTAATTCAAATAAATTAATGTCCAGGTTCCTCATGCAGGCTGAAGCAGATTTCGGAGTGCGAATTGCAGAAGCTGCAGGAGGCGATCTCCGTAATGCTATACCAAGGGAATCATATTCGGTACTCCTCGTCGCCGGTGCAAAGACAACGCAATTCGAGAAATTCGTAAAAGGATACGAAAAAATATACAGGAAAGAATTTGCTGATACGGAGCCAACACTTTCATTTAGATGTAAGAAAGTAAAAACACCTGCAAAGATCATTGGTAAAACGGATCAGTATAAGATCATAAGATCTCTTTTTGCATGTCCAAATGGTGTACAAAGAATGAGCCAGGCAATGGAAGGACTTGTTGAAACATCAAATAACCTGGCTATTGTAAAATGTAACGCAGGTAAGTTTGAAGCACATAACCTCACACGTAGCTCAGTAGATTCTGCAAAAGAAGCAGTTGCATGGAAAATAGCAGCAGTATTTCATCTTATCGGAGCTAAAGTTACATTATCAGGCAGCTATCCGGGATGGAAGCCAAATATGGAATCACCTATCCTGAAAACAATGAGCGGGGTTTATGAGAAGATGTATGGTAAAATTCCTGAGATCAAGGCTATTCATGCAGGACTTGAATGCGGAATAATCGGAGGAGTCTATCCTGGTCTGGATATGATATCTTTTGGGCCAACAATAAAATATCCGCATTCACCCGATGAAAAGGTACATATTGCATCAGTTAAGAAATTCTTTGATTTCCTTTGTGAAACGATGAAACAGGTCTAATCCACCTTTATCTCCACCAGCACATCATCCTTCATAACATTTGCGCCGGTTTTTGCTGTAACTGTTTTTATTGTTCCGTTCACAGGCGACTGGATCTCATTCTGCATTTTCATCGCCTCAAGAATGAGTAGTGACTCGCCACGTAAAACAGGTGATCCTTCGCGAACAAGTACATCTATGATTTTTCCCGGCATAGGGGCTTTGACAGATTCCTGTTCAATTTTGCCTTTTTTTGAATTGAGAACCTTCATTCTCTTCAGAGAAAAAGGAGTCTCAACTGTAAAAGTATAGCTTATATCATTAAAAAGTATCTCATATCTGTTCTGACGTGATCGTACTATCTCTACAGGATATTTACGGTTTTTCCATAAAATATAAATACCATGTTTTTCATCTCCCCGGAGCTGTACTATATAATCTCTCTTTCCAATTCTTATCTTGTTCTTCAATGGCAGGGAAAAGCTGAATTTCCTGTTTTCAGAGCTGAGTGTGTAGAGCCTTTTTATCTGGAGTTTGTTATTCATCCCTTTATTTGATAAATTAAAATTGACTGATCCTTTTATTGAGGAGCCAAGGACTTAATTCTTTAACATTTTCGAAGTCAACAGCTATACTGTCTTCCTCAAGGTTCTCTTCAACAAAGAGCTTTGTTGCCAGCCAAGCTGCCAGCATCTCTTCATATTCACTGTTGAGATAGTATTTATCAAGATCTCTTTCAATAAATGCCGTGGTGAAATTACCATTCTGAAATTGTTCATTACGTACCAACATCCTGAAAAAAGGAAGGGTGGTTTTAGTTCCTTTTATCCATACCTTATCAAGAGCCATCTTGCAATTTTTGATAGCCTCTTTTCGATCCTTACCACTGATGATAAGTTTGGCTATCATTGAATCATAGCTAGATACTATTGTGGATCCTTCACGGATACCTGTATCGATTCTGACATACGGATTAGAGGGTAAACTAAGTTTTTCTATCTTACCCGGGTCGGGTGCAAATCCTGCCTGGACATCCTCGGCATTTATCCTGCATTCAATGGCCCAGCCCTTAAGTTTGATATCTTGCTGTTTAATTGTGAGTTCTTCTCCATTGGCAATCCGTATCTGATGTTCAATAAGATCAGTGCCTGTTACGATCTCAGTAACAGGATGTTCAACCTGGATCCTGGTATTCATTTCCATAAAATAGAAGTTTTTGTCAGAATCAAGAAGAAACTCAACAGTACCTGCCGAATGATAATCAACTGCTTTGGCGATCTTAACTGCCATTTTGCCCATCTTTCTCCTCAGCTTAGCATCAAGTGCGGAGGATGGTGCTTCTTCCAGTAATTTCTGATGCTTTCTCTGTATGGAACACTCTCTTTCACCAAAATGTATTATATTTCCTTTTGTGTCGCCAAGTATCTGAAATTCAATATGCTTGGGGTTTTCAATGTATTTCTCAATAAATACTGACGGATCATTGAATGCTTTTTCAGCTTCCTTGCTGGCTATAGTGAACAGCTTTTCCATCTCCTCTTCTCTTCTTACAATACGCATCCCTCTTCCTCCACCGCCCGAAGCAGCTTTAATAATTACAGGGTAACCTATTTTTGAAGCAATTTCTACAGCCTCCTCTTCATTGGAGATGTTCTCCTGGCTGCCCATAGCCATCGGTATTCCACTTGTCAGGGCCAGCTTACGGGCAATTGTCTTATTGCCCATCTTATATAAAGCATCCGGTGATGGACCAATGAAAATGATCTTGTTGTCAAGACATTTTTGTGCAAAGTATGCGTTTTCTGCCAGGAATCCGTATCCCGGGTGAACAGCATTAACTTTTGATTTTTGTGCTATGGACATCAGCTTTTCAATATTGAGGAAGACAGGTATTTCAGAGTCATCCTCCGTATTATCATAAATCTCATCTGCAAAGGAAAGATACATAGCATTAGGCTCAACTGCAGTTTTGATGACAACTGTTTTAATCTTCATCAAACGGGCAGTTTTCATTATCCTTATTGCGATTTCCCCCCGGTTTGCTATTAGTATTTTTTTAATCTTCATGTCTGTTATTTCATTAACTCTCAGTATCACAATACCATTATACCTTTACGCCGTTGAGCCGTTTAGCCTTTGTGCCGTTAAAGCGGCATATTTCCATGCTTTCGTGACGGTACCTTTACCCATTTATTGCTCAGGGCAGCAAAAGCTGAAATTACTTTTTTTCTTGTAACAGCAGGATCGATAACCTCGTCGATATAACCAAGCTCATCAGCAATAAAGGGATTGGCTATTTTATCGCGATATTTTTTAACCAGTTCCTTCTTCATCCCTGCAGGATTTTTCGATTCTGCAAGCTCTTTTCGATAGAGTATTGCCACAGCACCATCAGGCCCCATAACGGCAATTTCGGCGGTTGGCCAGGCAAAGCTGAAGTCACCTCCCAGGCTCTTGCTGTTCATCACGATGAATGCTCCACCATAGGCTTTTCTTAATATAATAGTTATCCTTGGGACAGTCGCTTCACTATACGCATATATCAATTTGGCACCATGTTTTATTATCCCGGCATGTTCCTGGTCAACACCGGGTAAAAACCCCGGAACATCCTCAAAGGTCAGGATTGGAATATTGAATGCATCGCAAAACCGTATGAACCTTGCACCTTTGGTCGATGAATTAATATCCAGGACTCCGGCAAGTACCTTTGGCTGGTTTGCAACAATACCGATTGTCTTGCCTTTGAGTCTGGCAAAACCTGTAACTATGCTTGGAGCAAAGAGTTCGGCTGTTTCAAAAAAGCTGTTTTTATCGACAATAAGTTGTATTATATCCTTTACATCATATGGTTTATTCGGGTCGTCAGGTACAATATCCCTGAGTTTTTCATTTATAGCAGGTGTAGGTTTTTCATCAACTACTAATGGTGGATTTTCAACGTTATTTGAAGGCAGATAGGAGAGGAATTTCTTCAGTGCAAGAATAGTATTTTCCTCATCATCATAGATCATCTGGTTAACACCGCTTTTCTGTGCATGAACTTCCGCACCACCAAGCTGGTCGAATGTTACATCCTCATTGAGAACCTCTTTTACGACATTCGGCCCTGTGA
>CAZTXH010000143.1:0-5076 GCA_964617415.1 uncultured Rikenellaceae bacterium
CTTCAGGAGAAAAAATATGGTCTCAGAGCCTGGGCACCCCATCTGATGAATGGTTTGATGAAGTTATATATTACGCCGGGAATGAAATAATAGTACAGGGGTCTGTAGGGTATCCGGCTGATACAATACAAAAAACAATACTCTACAAATATGATTTGGATGGGGAAATTATCAATTCGCTGACTACTGACAGGATCGGGCCGCTGTTATATCATCCAAACGGTTATTTCATAAAATACCAACAGGAAGAGGAAGACTGTATTCATTTTGAAAAGATACCCCTAGATGATCTTTTCGATTAGTCTCAATAAATTAGCTCTCTTTATGATTTAGTCAATTTTTATTGCAGCTAAAACCTGAAACAGACGTCTTTATCATGAAGTAAAAAAGCTTCATTTTTAAACTATTACTTAAATGAAAAAGATGTATTTATCGGGAATCCTGTTATTGCTGTTTTGCATTCCGCATATGGCAAATTCAAATTCGGTGTATACATCGAAGGTAACAGGGATAAATGATTCAACAGAAATCAAAATCGACACACTGATAGCCCGAATGGGCATCTCATCTGAAACTCCCGGCGGTGTTGTGGGAGTCATTAAGGATGGCAGGATCATCTTTAAAAAAGCTTATGGATTAGCCGACTATGAAACAAATAAGCCAAATACAACTTCTACCCTTTTCAACCTGGCGTCAACTTCAAAACAGTTTACTGCTGCAGCAATACTACTGCTTGAAAAAGAAAAGAAGCTATCTCTTAAAGATGATATAAGGAAATATCTTCCCGATTTTCCTGATTACGGATATACAATAACCATTGAAAACCTAATTCATCATACCAGTGGAATAAAATCGTCTGATGTATTATGCCTGATGGCCGGTACCCTGTTTTCAGAAGACAACCGTGAAGGAGATTACAATTTCATAGCCAGACAGAAGTCGTTGAATTTCAAACCTGGTAATGAGTACATGTACTCAAATTCAGGATATATTTTGCTGGGGAAGATAGTGGAAAAAGTAAGCGGCATGAAATTCAGTAAATTCGTTGAAGAGAATATTTTCATGCCAGTGGGAATGACTCATACCTACATCTACGACAATCCCGGTAAAATGACAGATAACACTGCAACTGGTCATATACGCGAAGGTGAAGGAAAATACAAGGAATCAGGGTATAAGAACAGTAGCCTTACTGGTGTATCCAATGTATATACCAATATTGTAGACTTATTGCAATGGGACAATAATTTCTATAGTAATAAACTGGGA
This sequence comes from uncultured Rikenellaceae bacterium, assembly GCA_964617415.1. Taxonomy (GTDB): domain Bacteria; phylum Bacteroidota; class Bacteroidia; order Bacteroidales; family VadinHA17; genus LD21. The sequence goes on from CAZTXH010000143.1 coordinate 1,270, forward strand.
AGATGGAATTTCAGCAAGGAAATGACCGCTCTTACTCCTCTCAACAATGGTGATAAATGCAATTATGCTTTCGGACTGGATGTGTCTGACTATAAAGGATTAACGACAATCAGTCATGGCGGAGGCAGCGGAGATTTTTCAACATTTTATCTTCAGATACCTTCAGAAAAACTTACTATTGTCTGTCTTTTCAATATTTCTGCGAGTTCAACAAGTCTTGCCTACAGGATAACAGATCTGTTTATTAAAGGCAACCCTCAACATGTTGCCCATTCATCCAGACCGGAAAAGGCAGATATTGATTCCTCCTTACTACAGATTTGTACAGGTAAATATTTTGACAATGATTACTGGTTTGAGATTACCATTACCAGGGAAGGAAATCATCTTATATTTGAGGCACCTTACCAGGGAAAGTTTGAATTATTCCCTTCATCGGATACTTCTTTCTTTGTAACTTTCGCCGATTTACAGGTAGTTTTCAGTAAAAACGAAAAAGGAGAAATCACTAAAGGGGCAATCATCCAGGGTGATCAGAAATTTGAGCTTACTTACCTGGGGACAGATACAACTCATCCTGAAGGAGAACAATTGAACCAGTATGCCGGTGATTTTTACTGTGAAGATATCGATGTGACCTATCCTGTTCTGTTCAGGGATGATACACTTTATATGGTTCTTCCTGAATCAACCGCACAGTTTTGCCATACAAAAGTCGAATCAGAACTGATCCCGGAGCATGATGATTATTTTGCATCATCGGTGAGTGGTATCCGGTTTACACGAGACACAGATAATGAAGTCGACGGCTTTATTATCAAAAATGTAGGACGTGTAAGGAATCTCGTCTTCAGCAAAGTAGAATAAGATAAGCGTTTAGCGTGTAGCGCTTTCTGCACTTTTCCTATCTTTGTATATATCGGACTATTTGGTATTTAAACATTAACAGTGAAGAGTATCGTGATCTTCGGCAAGGAACTGATAGATGAGAATTCTATCAGGCAGATTGAAAGGTGTATCTCATCGGAAGAGGATATTGCTGTTCTGAATGCAGATGCTCATTATGGCTATGGTCATCCTATCGGAGGTGCTGTCGCCTACAAAAATAAAATATCATTGTCGGGTGTGGGTTTTGACATCGCATGTGGCAATTATGCTGTCAGGACAGATATCCCGGTGAAAAAAGTTGATATCCCAAAGGTGATGGATGAGATCATCCGCCGGATCTCCTTCGGTATTGGCAGGCTTAATAATGAACCGGTGGAACACGTAGTACTGGAAAAGGTCCGTAAGGCACAATTTATACCCCAGAGAAAGCTTTTCAGGCTTGCAAAAGAGCAGTTGGGGACTGTCGGTAGCGGTAATCATTTTGTCGACCTGTTCGAAGATAACGATGGAATTCTCTGGGTGGGTGTCCATTTCGGATCAAGAGGATTCGGACACAAGACGACAATGGGTTTTATCGCATTATCACGGGGATTATCTTTTAACGAAAGGGTAAGGGAAGGAAGCATGGATTCGCCACCGATACTGTTTGACATACAATCTCACCTGGGACAGTCATATATTGAGGCAATAAACCTTGCTGGTGAGTATGCCTATGCCGGAAGAGAACTGGTGATAAAAAAAGTACTTGAGATACTGGGTAATCCGGAAGTGAACTATGAAGTACATAACAATCATAATTTTGCCTGGAGGGAAAAGCATTTCGGAAAACAGTACTGGGTTGTCAGAAAAGGGTGTACGCCTGCATTCCCGGGACAGAAGGGATTTATAGGTTCAACCATGGCCGGCGACTCGGTGATCATTGAAGGTGTTGAAAGTGAATTATCACAAAAAGCACTATACACAACTGTTCACGGGGCAGGCAGGGTGATGTCGAGAACAAAATCGGCAGGGAGAAAGAGATGGGAAAAAGGCAAAGACGGCATAAGGAGGCTGAAAGTAATCAAGAAAGGAATTGTAGATTATAATACTGTCAAACATGATATGTCAAGGCGCAGGATTGAACTGCGGGGAGGTGATGCTGATGAAGCACCCGAGTGTTATAAGGATCTTGATGAAGTATTGAGTTACCAGGGTGATACTATCAGAATACTGTTCAGGCTGTATCCTGTGGGTGTGGCAATGGCAGGTCCGGATATTTATGATCCGTATATAGACTAATAGATATCGTTCAGCGTACAGTGTACAGCGTGTGAGCGTTTGAATATATACCGCTACACCGTTGCTCCGTTGTGCCTTTAAATCATTACCTTACATTCCTGAATACTCTTCTGAAATGATACCCGTAAATAGTATAAGTGACCGCAAGCGGAAATGATTTCGGCTTGTGGAAAATAGTCCAGAAAAGAAGCCGCCAGTAATATGTTCTTTCCCTTTTTAAAATACCCAGATATATTATCGATTTCAGGAATGCCATAAACCTGTTCAATGTGATCGGTTCCCGGAATGGAGGATTATATTTCTTCAGGAATAATTTTACCCTGGCATAATATGATTTGCAGGAATAGATATTCTGTATGATCTTCTGGTATCCTTTTAACAGCTCTGTCTTATCCATTACCGGTATAAAATTCATTGAGTAACATGTATTGTCGCCACCGAAACTATCGGTTATCCTTCCTTCATTTTTCAGTCTCCGGTATAGTTTTGACAGTCGCGGTGCATTAAGAAGCCCGACCATTGCCGTTATGATACCGCTATTCTGGATAAAGTCAATCTGTCTCTGAAAGATATTGGATGGATCATTATCAAATCCAACAATAAAACCGCCGTATACTTCCATTCCGTGATTCTGGATTGTATTAACACACTCTTTAAGGTCGCGGTTATTGTTATGCAGCTTGTTGCACTCTGTGAGGCAATTTTCATCGGGAGTTTCGATACCCACAAACACTTTGGAAAAACCTGCTTTAACCATCATAAGCATAAGATCCTCATCATCAGCCAGATCAATGGAGGCTTCAGTAATAAAACTGAAAGGCCTGCCATTTGATTCCATCCAGCTGATAATTGCAGGAAGCAAGTCGGTTTTTAATCTTCCCTTATGTCCGATGAAATTATCATCAACAAAGAAAACAGTTTCTTTCCACCTTGCCCGCTTCAGATTGTCAAGTTCAGAAATGATCTGGAGAGAAGTCTTTGTACGTACACGACGGCCAAAAAGGGCTGTGATATCACAGAATTCACAGTCATAAGGGCATCCTCTCGAATATTGAATTCCTGCCGATCCGTAAGCATGTGGTTTTAAAAGAGAATAATCAGGAATGGGCGACCTGGTGATATCAGCAAATTTTTCTGAACGGTAAACCTTTTTCAGGCTATTACCCGCTTCCAGGTCTTTAAGAAAAAGAGGAAGTGTAATTTCAGCTTCATTAAGGACCAGGTGATCAATTTCAGTAAATTGTTCATACTCTTCAGTAAAGAGCGGACCGCCAGCCACCATAGTGGTATCAAGCTGTTTACAACGGTCGATAATATTTCTTACCGAGGCCGCCTGGATATTCATTGCACTGATAAAAACATAATCAGCCCAGGTAATATCTTCATCCTTTAGTCTTTCGACATTGAGATCAATAAGCTTCTTATTCCAGTCAACGGGCATTAACGATGAAACGGTAATTAAGCTAAGCGGTATGTTTGATGCTTTCCTGGATATAAACTTCAGAGCATGTTTAAAGCTCCAGTATGTATCAGGGTACTTGGGATATATAAGCAAAACATTCATGACAATAAAAAATTGTCACAAATTTATCCCCGGACTACTTCCTCAGCAAAAAAAAGGGGCAGAACAGCTCTGTAGAG
>CAZTXH010000143.1:5086-6210 GCA_964617415.1 uncultured Rikenellaceae bacterium
GGGCAGATGTCATTCGCCCCTGAAAAGGCTAAAGTGCTTCCTTGAGTTTTAAAAGATATTGCCGCGAGACCGGTATTTTGTCATTATATCCTTTCATCGACAGTGAATAGCTGCCATAATTCCGGTTAAGTTTTTCGATATAATGCATGTTTACTATGCAAGTTCTGTGACAGCGGATAAAATTTGAATATGGTTTAACCTGATGTTCAATATTTTTCAGAGTATTACGTATAAGTGACTTTTTGATTTTTTCTCCTTCAACATATACTATTTCAACATAATTATCTGCCGATTGAATAAAAACAACTTCTGTAACAGGAAGGCTTATATTCCCTGTAGCAGTTTCGGAAATGAATTCAATTGATCTGTTCAGGTTCTCTTCCCTGTATTTTTCAATTTGCTTCTGAATTGTCTTTCTCTCAGAGACAAGTGATTCATTTTGCCTGATCAATCCTTTATTGACATCATATATTCTCAAAGTCACCAGAATGGCAAAACAGATCAATATCACCTTAAAAATTATATAAAAGGTAGTATGTACAGATCCCACATATCTCAGGTAGAAGGCAAAGGCAACGGAACACAATACCAGTATGACGAATCCTTCCAGGTAAGGATTCAGTGCAGTAACTTCATCCTCCCGGTTATTTTTTCGGATGATCCAGGGTAAGATGATCCGTATCATGAGAATGAAGAAAAAAACTATTCCTGCGAAGCCTGCAATAAATAAGAGGCTGTTGTTGAAATCGAATTTCTCGAGAGGAAAAGGCTGGAAGAAAAGGATAAAAAGAAATACTCCGAAGCTTATGGCAAGGAGAACTCGTATTTCCCTGTTCAGCAACTGAACAAACCGGCTGGATTTTCTATTCATAATCCAAAAATAAATATTTTATGAGAGTAGTGCAATCCCTCCTATGGAATCTGTCGATTGCCACAGAGGGCAGGTTTTCGTTGGTGCGATCAAAAAGATCCCCTCCTGGGAGAGCTTGTCCCGCGAAGCTTCAGCGTAGCGGGAGGTTAGGGGTGGGTTATACTGGTTCCGGTTTCCGGTTTCCGGTTTCCGGGTTCCGGGTAGTCAATGCCTAAATAGCGTTGACTTTTTTATTAGTAATTTTTCTTTTAAA
>CAZTXH010000144.1:0-381 GCA_964617415.1 uncultured Rikenellaceae bacterium
GAAGAGGAAAATAAATAATCACAGGAAAGATTTAACTTAAACAAAGAAGGCTAAGGGAAATCAGGATAGAGGTAATTAATTGATCCATATAATATTCTTTCGTTACTTTAACACAATGAGCATTGTATTGGAGAGCGGAATTGGAAGTTATGTTTATAGCCACGGAAAGAAATACTCTTACTTCGGTGGCAATAATTATCTTGGTCTCGCCAGCCATCCGATCGTAAAAGCAGCAGCCGTTCAATCTGTTAATAAGTATGGTGTAAATTTTTCTGCTTCACGGTGTACAACCGGAACGGCTTCTGTACATCTCGAACTTGAAAAACAGCTTTCGCTTTTTAAGGGAAAGCGCCGCTCCCGCAGCTGTGATAGCAGTCGTGG
>CAZTXH010000144.1:391-1943 GCA_964617415.1 uncultured Rikenellaceae bacterium
ATACAGTGGTATATGCTTCAGGATACCTGGGAAATTGTATTTTACTTGAAATACTTAAAGACACTTATTCTGCAGTTTTCACGGACGAATATGCACACGCCAGTATTCTCGCAGGAATACCCGGGGATGTAAAAATGCTGCATTATAACCATTGTGATGCAGATCATCTTGAGTATCTGTTGGGTCAACATAGGATTTCAGACCCGCTTATCATTACTGATGGTGTTTTTGCGCTCACAGGTGAAATTGCACCACTTGATAAAATATATCCTGTCGTAAAAAAATATAATGGCATCCTTGTTGTTGATGATGCGCATTCAACGGGAATACTTGGCAAAACAGGCAAGGGAACGCCTGAACACTTTAATCTCCCCGAAGATGGAAATATTTATCAGACCGAGACGATGAGCAAGGCACTGGGCAGTTACGGAGGATTTATTTCAGGAGATAAAAATCTTACAGGGATGATCAGGGAGAGATCATCGACATACCTGGCATCGACGGCACTGCCGCCTCCGGTTGTGGCTGCCGGAATCGCCTCACTAAAAATAATTCATGATAATCCCGGTCTGCATATTCACTTACTTGAAAAATCCGCTGTACTCAGGGAGGAAATCACCAGCCTCGGCTTTCAGACTACAAAGGATAGCACACCGATCATACCAATAATACTGGATGATTCTGATAAAGCAAAAAGCCTGTCATTATTTCTTGAAGAGAATGGAATAATTGTTCCTTTCATGAATTATCCGTCCAGGGAAAGAATAAATCTGGTAAGGATAACAATCACAGCCTGCCATAAAACTCATCAAATCGAATCATTGCTCGAATTACTTAAAAAATGGAAAGAAAAAAATGGAAAAAAATAAAATCAGGAAAATATTGATTGATCCGGTTAGTATTGAACTGGATGAGCCCTTTACGATTGCCATAGGAACAAAGTACAGTATTGAAAATGTGATTGTTACTGTTGTTTTGGAAAATGGAATTGAAGGATATGGTGAAGCGGCTCCGCTTGAACCTATCAATGGAGAAAATCAGGATACCGTTATTTCCACACTTGAAAGTTGCAGGGATTTTATTACAGGTAGGGGAATTTCTGAGTACAGATCGATATCAAAGATCCTGAAAAGTGTTTTCTGGGCACAGGTCACTGCCCGGTGCGCTGTGGAAATGGCATTGCTTGATGCGTATACAAAATCATTGAATATTCAATTGTATGAATTTTTAGGAGGGGCGACAAATAAAATCGAAACAGATTTTACAATTGATATTGTTCCACCTGAAACTGCCAGGATAGATGCTCAAAAACTGGCTGAAAAAGGATACAGGATCTTAAAGACTAAAGTCGGGAAGAGCCTTACAGACGATATAGACAGGATAATGGCTATTAAGGATGGTGCTCCTACCTGTGAAATAACACTGGATGCAAACCAGGGATTTTCTCCATGCGAGGCAGTTCATTTTCTGGATGAACTCGCAAAAAAAAATATCCGGCCTATTCTTTTTGAACAACCGGTAATTAAAACTGATCTGCCGGGCATGAAATATG
>CAZTXH010000144.1:1953-6206 GCA_964617415.1 uncultured Rikenellaceae bacterium
ATTTACCGGTGCGGATGCAATAAATATTATCCGTACAGGCTGTGCTGATATTATCAACATCAAAATAATGAAATCGGGTATTATTGAAGCACTCGATATTGCAACTATTGCCCGAAGTGCAAATATCAGGCTTATGATAGGTTGCATGCTTGAGACCAGGCTGGCATTGGGATGTTCTGTTCATATTGCTGCAGGACTAGGGTGTTTTAATTACACAGATCTTGATCCTCATATTGATCCGGCGAAAGAACCCTTCACAGGTGGTCCGAACTTCATTGCTCCTTTTTATACAATTCCGGACAATCAGCCAGGTATAGGCATAACTAAAAAATGAATTTGGAGGACGATTCATTTCTTCGACGAAAATTATCAGAGCCTCCTTCTCCGCCAGAAGCCTCCGCCAAGGCTATGGCCTCCAAAGGCTGGCGGATACGGCGGACATGGGAAGAAAGATGCCTGACAGATCGCTCCCATAGAGCTTTAAAAACTTATAATCTGATTTTAACTTAAAAACAGATCGTCCCTAACGGGACTTTAGGAATTTTTAAAATAAAGGAGAGCTGCGTAGCAGCGATCTATTTGCGGACTTAAAGATACAAATAAGCATTTTGAGCCACGTAGTGGCGGCCTGTTTATTCGTTTGACTTATATCATATCTTTTCCTAACTTTATCACAATTAACCACAAACCTAACCATGCCCAGCCTGATTCCCGGATACGAATACGACATTTTCATCAGCTACCGTCAAAAGGACAACAAAGGAGATATGTGGGTCAGTGAGTTTGTCGAAGCTCTTAAGACAGAACTCGAATCAACCTTCAAAGAAGAGATCAGTGTTTATTTTGATATAAATCCGCATGACGGTCTTCTCGAAACACACGATGTTGACGAATCCCTCAAGGATAAGCTGAAATGTCTGGTGTTTATTCCAATAATCTCACGTACTTATTGTGACCCCAAATCTTTTGCATGGGAGCATGAGTTCAAGGCATTTGTTGAACAGGCATCTAAAGATCAGTATGGATTAAAGATAAAGTTGTCTAACGGCAATGTGGCAAGCAGGGTATTACCTGTACAGATACATGACTTGGACAGTGAAGATATCAATTTGTGCGAGTCAGTTTTAAAAGGGGTTTTACGAGGGATTGAGTTTATTTATAAGGAAGCAGGCATAGACAAGCCACTTGCTCCTGATGATGATGAAAGCAAGAATATAAATAAAACTAAGTACAAAATCCAGGTAGTCAAGGTAGCTCATGCAATTAAAGAAATAATAACTGCATTGGAGCATTATGAACCTGGCCGGGAAGAAGAAAGCCAATATGAAGTTATTGAACCTGTACCCGCCCCACAGAAGAAGAAAAGAACACCAATTATTGCTGGGTCAATAATAGCATTAGCATTAATTATTCTTGGGATCCTGTTTATACCTAAGCTGTTTAAATCCTCTGGGGAAATTGAAAAATCTATTGCGGTACTTCCATTCCGTAATGAAAGTACTGACCAGGAGAACAGTGCCTTTGTTAACGGCCTTATGGAAAAGACCTTGAATAACCTGCAGTTAGTAAAAGATTTAAGGGTAATCTCTCGGACCTCTGTTGAGCAATACCGTGATCAGACCAAGTCTATTCCTGAGATTGCAAAGGAATTGGGTGTAAATTACATAGTTGAAGGAAGTGCCCAAAAGTATGGAAATGCTTTCAGCTTAAGCGTGCAATTAATAAAAGCTGACAAAAGGGAGGATCATTTGTGGGGCAAATCATTTGAACAAGAGATCAAGGTAGTGGATGATATCCTTAAAATACAGAGTGAGATCGCACAGGCAATAGCAAATGAATTAAAAGCATTTATCACACCTGAAGAACAGCAGCTTATTGATAAAGTCCCGACTACTAACCTGACAGCCTATGACCTTCATTTACAGGCCCAGGATTTTTATTTTAGGTATTTGGTTACCGGCGATAGAAGCTACCTGGATAAAGTATCCCAGTTAGCCTATATTTCTCTTGAACTTGATCCTGAATTTGCTCAGGCTTATTATTGGATTGGTATGAGTTCTTTAAGTGACAGAGAATTATATGGTTATAGACGGCCCTTCTTTCTGGACACAGCATTGTACTATTTTGATAAAACATTGGAACTGGATCCAACCCTTTCAGATGCTTATGCATTCAGAGGTATCTACTACTATGAGAAAGGTCAGAAACAAAAAGCTATTGATGACCTGCTGAAAGCTATCAGCGTTTCTCCTAATAATTCAGTTGGATACACATGGTTAGGTTTGATAGATTATCATTACAGAGATTACATAAATGCACTGATAAATCTCAGAAAAGCTGAAAAACTGGAAAGATCCGATGAGAATTTAACGACAATATATTATTGGTATTGTGCGACTTATATATCTGTCGGAGATTTTAAAGAAGTAGAATTATATATTAATAAAGTCAAAGAATTGGATGTAATGTTCTCAGGGATGGAGTCATGGATACCTACAATTCAGGGTAAATGGGAAGAAGTTCTTGCTGTAAATGAAAAAAGCAGAGACGCTTTGCTTGCCCTTGGGAGAATTCAGGAAGCCGAGGATATCATCAGGTCAAATGTTAATTTCTCAGACCCAGATATAAATAATGCACATCGTGTTGGAATTATTTTTTGGATGAATGGTAATAAAGAGGAAGCAATGAGATTTTTCAACATGCAGATAGAGTTCTGTAATGAAAGTATAATGAATAAGGACCCTTACGGAACCGGGGATGCCGCCTATGACCTTGCAGGTGTTTATGCCACGCTTGGTAATAAAGAAGAAGCATACAAGTGGCTCAGGGAATATGAAAAACTTGGATTCAGGGATGGTATGCACAAATATATTAAAGTAGACATGATGTTTGACAATCTAAGGAGTGATGAAGAATTCAAACAGATAGTCAAAAGGGCGAATGATAAAGCCGATGAGATCAGGGCAAGAATAAATGAGATGGAGGAACGTGAGGAACTCTGAAGAAATTTCGGATTTTTGATATCCGCAATCCGCAATCCGAATTCCGCAATACGAAATTTCCTTACAGTTCCTTCAGCTTAATATTTCTGTACCATACCTTTGTTCCGTGATTCTGAAGTGATATATGTCCTTCGTCATATTTACCATAGTCAGGGTAGTCGGCCCATTTACCGCTGTTGCGTTGTTCAGTCCATTCTTCTGAATACTTTGTATATTTGACAGTTATCGAGTCGTTAAGTATGAATGTTACATCGTTGCCATCAACGACGATCAGCGCCTGATTCCATTCGCCGACCGGCTTATATGGTTTGGACATTGGCGGATTCATTGCATAGTTTGCACCGCATATCTGCCAGTCCTCAAGCTGTCCAGGCCATCCGTCCATATCGATCACCTGGAATTCAGGGCCTGTCTCGTAAGGGAATTTGTATATGGTATCTTCGGCAATCTGGAAGATGATACCGCTATTAGCGCCTTCAGTTATTTTAAATTCAGCATAAAAAGCAAAGCTGCTGTAACTCTTGTCAGTAATAATATCCTGGCTTTCAGCACCACCGGTTGTGTTCATGGTCAGTGCTCCATCCTCAACTGTCCAGCAGTCGGGGAATTCAGTCATGTTATACCCGCGCCAGCCGGTTGTATTAGTACCGTCAAACAAGAGCTGCCACCCGTTTTTCTTCTCCTTTTTTGTAAGAGTGTTGGGCGCTGCCTCCTTGTCAATCTGGTTAAAAAGAGCCATTGGGTCCTTTGTCTCTTCCTTTTTTCCTCCGCAGGAACAAACAAGGATCATCAAAATACCTGTGATTGTCTTAATAATTGATTTTGCCATTTCGTATTTAAGTTTTTGCAGGTTAGTAATAATTATCTGATAAAGATAAATGAAACAGATAACATTTTACATATATCGTTTATTGTTTATTTTTCCTGATTTCTTAATTTTGGTAGGAATGAATTAAATGGGTATACTAATGGAGGCCGTCTCAAAAACCTCCTTGCTTTCTTGTTGCCCCTAAATCCCCTAAAGGGGACTTGCAGATTATCAAATATATACAAAATCCCCCTTTAGGGGGCAGGGGGCAAAAAAAGGCTTTTGAGACACCCTCGATGGGAAGGGAGTACAAAGACCAATTTCAGAAAATACTAACACTTAAGATATTAAATAACAATAAATTAAAATCAAATCCAGTTTAACTTAACCTGTAAAATTCTTATTGTTCAATGAAAATCAAGACCGGCATAATCCTCGGATTA
>CAZTXH010000145.1:0-6196 GCA_964617415.1 uncultured Rikenellaceae bacterium
TTTGCCCGGTGTGGGTTTATTTGTATTTTCAGCCATAAGTTTCTACTTCTTAATTATATCTTCCACTGCTTCTATCAAAGCATCTGCCCAGAGTGATTCAAGGCTGTAGAAATTCCTGTATTCCTCAAGAAAAATATGAACAACCACATTCCCATAATCAATCAGTATCCAGTAACAATTATCCAACCCTTCAATATGCAGTGGCTTTTCCCCTGCATTCTTTCTCACAGTATCCTCAACCGAATCACAGATCGAATCAACCTGGGATGTTGAGGTTCCATGACATATAACAAAAAAATCGGCAATTCTGTTTTCAAGTTTTCTTAAATCTATCTTCAGAATATCATGTCCCTTTTTTTCAAAAATCCCTTTTGCTACACTTTCTAAAATAATCTCAGCTCCGCTTATTCTTTTCTTCATTAATTAATATCAAATAGACATCAACCCGCAAAATTACAAACTTTTATCTGTATTTTTGTTATCGTTACTCTTTTTTACAATTTCAGTGCCATAATGCAAAAAACTGTTCTTTTAATAAAGAAAAAGGTATAATAAAACCTTTAATTACCTTAAAACCATGATACTAGGATCCAGTCTGTATTATTTCAAAACCCTGACATCAACAAATAGTGTAGCAGCCGACTTATTAAGAAAGAAAGAGCTGCCGGAAGGAACCGTTATTTATACTGATTTTCAAAGAGCAGGTAAAGGTCATCCCGGGAAAAAATGGGAAAGCGAAGAGGGTAAAAACCTGTTATTCAGCATAATACTTTATCCTTCATCAGTTGACCCCATGGAACAGTTCATTCTTACAATGACTATATCAATGGGATTATGTGATTTCATTGAAAAGTATTGTGGGGAAAGCAAAATAAAATGGCCAAATGACGTTTATGTTAAAGATGACAAAATTGCAGGTATTTTGATAGAAAACACAATTATTGACGATAGAATAGAAAACTCAGTTGCAGGAATAGGATTAAATATAAACCAGGAAAAATTCCCTTTTAAGATCCCTAATCCCATATCATTGAAGCTGCTTACAGGTAAGGAATATGATACCGGTAAATGTCTTAAAGAGCTTTTATCTGACCTCGACATGAGATATAAACAGCTTCTTTACGGAGACAGAAAGCGTCTACAAAGTGAATACACAAATAGCCTATACAAGTTAAATGAATACGAGGTTTACAAAGCTGAAGAAGGTGATTTTACAGGACGAATAATTGATGTCACACTATCAGGTCTTCTTCGTATTGAGGCAAAAAACGGGAAAATCAGGGAGTTCTCATTCAGGGAGATTGATTTTTCTCACCCCCCAGATTGAAGGATCAACACGCCACTTTTTCAATGTTTCAATATTCTCTTCCGTTATATATCCAGTACTGGCTGCTGTTTCGATGAGAACAGAATAGTTACATAATGTGTTGATAGTACAATTTTCTGTTTTAAAACTATCTGAAGCCTTTTTAAACTCATAGGTAAATATTGCTGCCATTCCGAGCACTTCACAACCAGCTTCCCTGAGTGTCCTGACAGCATTCAGACTACTTCTTCCTGTTGAAATAAGGTCTTCAATGACAACCACTTTTTGCCCTGTCTGATAAAAGCCCTCTATCTGATTTTCCAGTCCATGATCCTTTGTTCCTGATCTTACATAGATAAATGGGAGCGCCATTTTATCAGCCACAAGCACTCCATGTGAAATTGCACCTGTAGCTACGCCAGCAATTACCTCTGTTTCAGGATAAAGATTACTAATTATCTCTACAAATGAATCACAAATATAGGTTCTTACCTCCGGGAATGAGAGTGTAAGGCGGTTATCACAATAAATCGGAGATTTCCAACCCGAAGCCCAGGTAAAAGGATTTGATGGTTGCAATTTAATTGCTTTAATTTGTAAAAGATATTCAGCTATTTTTTTTTCTCTATTTTCCATTGCATAATGTATAAAGTTCATTTCGAAGACAGATTCATACTTATCAGCCCCGAACCTGACCGCTTACAAAAATACGGGTTATTCCATAATTTCCATGATACCGATGAACTTTATAAACTAATATCTGAATTCCAATCAGATACGAATATGCAATCTATAAATATTTATGGTACTAATATAAAACACATCTGGAAGATCTTCAGGATTTATTTCACAGAGGTTGGTGCAGCCGGAGGATTGGTAAAACATACCTCAGGGAGATATCTTTTTATTGAAAAAAAAGGCAAACTGGATCTTCCAAAAGGTCATATGGAAGAAGATGAAGAGCCTGAAACATGTGCAATGAGAGAAGTAAAAGAAGAGTGTGGAATTAAAGGTCATAAGATTGTCAAACCCTTGCAGCCAAGTTATCATACATACAGTTGGGAGGGTATCTCATATCTCAAAAAGACTCACTGGTTTCTCATGGAATATGATGGATTAATGGTTACCGAACCTCAGATAAAGGAGGGCATTACAAAAGTAGAATGGCTTCGTCCCAAAGAGATCAGTAAAATAAAAAAGAGAGCATGGCTTTCTTTGACGGACCTTATAAACACATCCATTTTCAAGGTCTGATTTCATCTCCTTTATAATCCTTCAAATTGATTGATGCAGGCACAAACATGGAGGCATCACCTCCGCTACGGATTATATCACGTACAATTGTAGAAGTTATCGCCGCATGTTCAGGTATTGTAAGAAGAAAGACTGACTCAACATCGGAAATGAGAGCTTTGTTCACCTGTGCTATCGCTCTTTCAAATTCAAAATCGGCCGCTGTTCGTAGACCCCTGAGTATATATTTTGCTCCGTGCTTTATGCAATAATCGACAGTTAGTCCTTCATAATGGTCAACTTTTACCCTGGGGTCATCCTTAAATACCTTTGATATCATTGACTTCCGTGTTTCCAGGGAATAATAACTTTTTTTCAGCGCATTGGCTCCAATAGCGATGATAATCTCATCAAAGAGGATAAGTGCACGTCTGACAATAGCCTCATGACCAATGGTAAATGGATCAAATGAGCCGGGGAAAACTGCAATTTTATTCATTCGAATAGTATTTTTTTCGGATTCCTGACCTTTTGTTTCAAAAGTGAAAGATCAAGGGCATCCATAATAGTTTTAACATAGTGAAATTTCAATCCCCTGATATATATTTCCTTTATACCTTCTACATCTTTTCCGTTCTCTTCCGACAGTATTATTTCCTTAATATTTGCACGTTTAGCAGCCAGGATCTTTTCCTTTATACCTCCAACAGGAAGTATTTTACCCCTCAGGGTTATTTCTCCTGTCATAGCAACATATTTCTTTACCTTACGCTGTGTAAAGGCCGATGCTATTGAAGCTGCCATTGTTATTCCTGCTGATGGTCCGTCTTTAGGAATAGCACCTTCGGGTACATGGATGTGAATATTCCATTTGCCGGAAAAATTATCAGGGAGATCGAGTAATGAGGCATTTGCTTTCAGATACTCAAGAGCAATAACTGCCGATTCCTTCATCACATTACCGAGGCTACCTGTAAGAGTAAGTTTTCCTGTACCTCTGCTTATGCTTGTTTCAACAAATAGTATTTCTCCTCCTGAAGCTGTCCAGGCTAATCCTGTAACAACACCTGCCTGGTCATTGCCGGCATAAATATCACGTATATATTTCGGTGGGCCAAGTATTTCAATCATTACTTCCTCTGAAAGAACGGGATTGTATTTTGCACCGGAAGCAATATTTTTTGCTGTTACCCTTACAATTTTTGCCAGACGTTTATCAAGTTCTCTTACCCCTGATTCACGGGTATATAGCTCAATAAGTTTCTCCATTATCTTTTTCGGAACTATAAGCTGATCTGGCCTAATGCCATGATTATCAAGTTGTTTAGGAAGCAGGTGCTGTCTTGCTATTTCAAGTTTTTCTTCAACCAGGTAACCTGTTATTTCTATGGTTTCCATCCTGTCGCGGAGTGCAGGGTTCACTGTTGCCAGTGTATTCCCGGTTGCAATGAAAAGAACCTTTGACAAATCATATTCCATTTCAAGGAAATTGTCAAAGAAAGTGGTATTTTGCTCAGGATCGAGGACTTCAAGCAGGGCAGAAGAAGGATCACCCCTGAAATCCTGTCCCACCTTGTCGATCTCATCAAGTATGAATACAGGATTAGAGGATCCTGCTCTTTTTATATTTTGAACAATCCTGCCAGGCATAGCACCTATATATGTTTTACGATGCCCGCGTATCTCTGCCTCATCATGGAGACCCCCCAATGACATTCTTACATATTTCCTTCCCAGAGACTTGGCAACCGATTTACCAAGAGATGTTTTACCCACACCGGGAGGACCATAAAGACACAGTATCGGGGATTTCAGATCACCTTTAAGTTTAAGTACAGCCAGATGTTCGAGTATTCTTTCCTTTACCTCTTCAAGTCCGAAATGATCTTCATCAAGTACATTTCTCGCATTTACCAGATCAAGGTTATCCTGAGTATATTCTCCCCATGGGAGATCAAGTAATGTCTGAATATAGTTAACCTGGACAGAATATTCGGCTGCGGCAGGATTGAGCCTGTGTAATTTGTCCAGCTCCTTATCAAAAATTTTCCGGGTCTCTTCCTTCCATTTTTTTTCTTCAGCTTTCTTACGGTACTCCTCAACCTCCTTCTCAAGTGGATTTCCTCCCAGCTCATTCTGTATCGTTTTCATCTGCTGATGAAGCAAAAACTCTCTTTGTTGCTGATCGAGGTCGCTTTTAACCTTTGACTGAAGTTCATTTTTAAGTTCAAGTAATTGGATCTCCTGCACAAGATATTCGAGAAGCATAAAACCTCTGTCACGTATACTGTTAATTTCAAGAAGTTTTTGCTTATCGACTACTTTTATATCGGTATTGGAGCAGATGAAATTTATCAGGTATGTTTTGTTTTCGATATTTTTTATAGCAAAGGAAGCTTCAGGGCTTATGTTTGGATTTATTTTTATGATTTTCAGTGACAGGTCTTTCAGTGAACTGACAATGGCATTAAAATCTTTGCTTGCCGATTCAGGTTTTTTTTCAGGAATAGCTCTGACCTTTGCAATGAAATAGGGATCGGATGAAACCAGCTCATCCAGAACCATTCTTCTTCGTCCCTGAATAATTGCTGTTGTTGAACCATCAGGCATTTCCAGAAGTTTTACTATCTGCCCTATTGATCCTACTGAATGCAGATCTTTAAAATCAGGATTTTCCATGTCAGGATCCTTTTGTGCAACAGTCCCGACGATCTTATCACTTCTGTACACCTCCTTGATAAGCTGGATTGATCGTGGCCGCCCTATTGATATTGGTAATACTACGCCAGGAAAGAGAACAGTATTCCGTAATGATAAAACAGGAATTGTTTCAGGTACTTCCACATCCTCAAGATCACCATCTTCACCATCGGCAATAATAGGAATTATGTCTCCCTCCCCATCGATAATATCCGGGAGTAATAATTCGTTTAGCGGTTTTCTGAATTTTTTTTCCTTCATCTTCTCCTTACTGTTCTTTTCTTTTGCCTTTTGTCATGTTACAAGTCCGGGACTGCAAATTTACAGATTATTTTAACAATTGTAATGTATGATGTTTCATTCCACTCATAAGGCCTGTATAATAATAAAAAAGGGGCTCTTTTCTTAGCCCCTTATTCAATTATTTAATTGTTATTACTTCTGTTTCTTTTTATTGACATGATCTTTATAGCGGTTCATAAATTTATCAACTCTTCCTGCAGAGTCAACAAGTTTCATTTTACCCGTATAAAATGGATGTGATGTGTTTGATATTTCAAGTTTTATAAGTGGATACTCTTTACCATCTTCCCACTTAATATTCTCTTTTGATGGAGCGGTTGATTTGCTAATAAAAGAGTAACCATTAGACATATCCTTAAATACCACAAGTCTGTAATTATCCGGATGTATTCCTTTCTTCATTTCTGTGTAATATTTTTCTTTTAAAAGTGCCTGTTTTAAGGGATTGCAAAATTAATTAACAATATTGTAATTTACAAACAAAATTATTATTTAGTTATATTCTGAATGGATATCCTTCACCATTCAGGTATTTTTATCTTCTTCTTTTTCAGCAACCTCATCAATATATCTTGTGAACTGTAACTCCTTATTTATCAAATATCTGTATGTAACATGAGTTTTTGCTTTTTTTGCTCCGAGAGCCTCATAAAT
>CAZTXH010000146.1:0-6166 GCA_964617415.1 uncultured Rikenellaceae bacterium
GTCTTAAACTGAGCAGCTTTGTTTTTACTGACATATATCCGTTCAGGAGGTTCTATATCAAGAGTTATCAGAAGCCGGCTGTCGAACCAGACAGTAATATTCTTTACGCTGCTTCGTGAGACAATGAATTGCTTGTTAGCCCGGATAAAATCTACAGGATTCAAAGAGGTTTCAATTTGTTCCAATGAACTGGAATAGGGATATGACTTACCATTTTTGAGGAATACCTTTGTCTTCTTTTCAGTTGTATAAAAGCATGAAATGTCACTAAGATCAACAGGCTGTAATTTATCCATGAAAGGTATTAATATCTTATCAGTATATTTTGGAATAGGAGTTAGTTGGGATAGTTGTGACAAGTACTTTAAGATATCATGGCGGGTCAGTTTTTTAAACTTCTCAAGGGCACGCTTCATATCTTTTTCCTTAATAGGCTTAAGGAGGTAATCAATGCTGTTAACCTTGAACGCTTCAACAGCATATTCATCATAAGCAGTGATAAAGATTATTGGAGTCTCAATCTGGATACTTTTAAAGATTGAAAAAGCTGATCCGTCTGATAAGTGGATATCCATCAATATTAAATCCGGTAACTGATTTGTTTTTAACCAGCGGACTGTTTGTTTGACACTTTCAGTATACCCTGCAATTTGTATGTCGGGATCTGTCTTTGCCAGTATATCTACAAGGTTTTCGTAGGCAGCAGTCTCGTCTTCAACTATCAGTATTCTCATTCTTTTCTTTTTTCAGAGGAAGGTATACTGTGAAACTTGTCTCGTCTTTTTTAACTCTGATATGACTATTCATTAATAATAAAAACCGGTGTTCGAGATTCTTAAGCCCAATTCCACTTGTATCCGGGAGTGATAATTTAGGGAAAACAGGATTGGAAACAGATAATTCCATCTGGGGATTCATGGATATGTTTACCTCCATATGGTGCTCACTGTCGATCGTATTATGCATAACCACATTTTCAATCAAAGGAAGTAGTGAAAGAACCGGTAATTTCAGATCTCTCATCTCATCTTTAACATCGATATTGAAAACAAGCTTATTTGCAAACCGGATTTCCATCATATAAAAGAAGGCCTTTACAAATTCCAGTTCTTCACCGAGTGTCACGAGGCCTTTCTTATCACTTTGAAGAATATAACGGAAAACATCAGATAATTTATTAACATATTCGAGGGCATTTTCCTCGTTTTTCTTCCGGATCACAGAGCTAAGTCCATTCAGCGAATTAAAGAAGAAATGGGGATTTATCTGATTGGAAAGGGCATCATACCGGCTTTGCAGGTTTTCAATTTTCAATTGTTCGATTTCCTGTTCCTTTTTTCGCTGCTCGGCATAAAGCTGGGAAACATGGCCGATAAGGGCACAGAATAGGAATATAACAAAGAATTGAAAAAGCATTATACCTGAAAACCATTCGGGTTTCGGGCTTAACAAAACTGAGAAACCTATATAAACCAGGTAACTGAGAGTGGTAAAGATGAAACTATGAATAAGTCGTTTTCCAATTGTAGAGATTTTGATTCTTCTAAGGTTATACAAAATTAGAGACCATATAAGAACTGAAAAGAAAAGATACCTGAAGATAAAAAAGAGCAGATGGGCTGTATGTTTTGCTTCACCCAGATAGTCTCTTTCCATTGAAAAGAAAGTAATATTGGGATATATAATGAAAACAGCGCTGATCAGGCTTATTATTAAAAGTTTGAATGGTGAGAGTTTTACAGCCATGTTTGTTTTGATGTCTTCTTTTATAAAATCGGTTTTTTTCATTTAACAGCCAGGAATCAAAAATGATATGTAAATATATAAATCAATTTCCAATTTGAGTTCCAGGTGAATCAAATGGTTTAATTCAGATTTATAACAAAATTACAAAGTAAATGTATGTATATATTTCACCATAATCGTCTTGTTAAAGAACTTAGGCGACTCAGGATCTATAATGTTGTTGTATATTCCACGGTTATCGTTATATACCAGATAGAAATCATTTCCTTCTCGCGGATTGTATCTTAACCTGAAATTGGTCAGAAGTTCATCATCCGTATTTATATATTGTACAATGAATGAGGCTGAAAGTTTTGTGCTGAGCATATATAATGCCCTCAGATTTACAGTGTGAATATCAAGTTTGTTGTTTGCAGGTCTTTCAGGGAATCTGATTGCATTAAAACCATAAGATGTAGAGAGATTTAAGCTTGATGATAAGTTGAAATTGACTCTGACATTTGTTCCTGACCTTAACCCGTCATAAAACTTACCGGTGTTAACAGAAATATTGTAAGAGATCTTTTTGGTGCTGGTAGTACCAATCCTGAATTGGGCAGTAGTAAATGTATAATCTCCTGCCTTAATAGTTATACTATCGGAAAGATTAAAATCCCATGAGACTCCCTCTTTTTGCATTTCAACGGATAATCTTGAGAACACTCCCTTTTTAGTGCTCAGTTCAAATTCGGGGGATACCTGTAAAGATTCAAGTTTTCCGTAGTAAAGATTATTATATTGCTCAGCTGATAAACTCATGGTATATCTGAAAAGTTTTGATTCTTGTCCCGGCAACCATCCGTATAATATCCTTCCGCTCAGTCCCTGAACTCCTCCGCGCATTACAAAGCCTATGCCCGGTTTAAACATTTCACCTGAATACAGGTAATTCAGTCTGTACGCAAATCCTTTTTCCGATCTCCTTTCCCAGTTTAATAGTATAAATGAGGGATCAAGAGAATTCATTTTATTTGCTTGTTCATTATCATAGGTCTGTGACCATTTAACAGTAAGATAGTCGTCTCCAAATATTCTGAAGACACCGTCAACACCATAGGCAAAATTCTGATACCCGTTCATTCCCAGCCGGGATGTAATAATTCCGCCTACAAAGCTGTTTTGATTAATCACCTGACGCTTCATTCTGAGGACAGCGAAATTTTCACCGGGCGTGGTCTCATGCTCTGCTGTCTGCATATCAAGGAAACCCATGTCCCAGTTACCAATTCTACCGGTTATTCTTGCACCGCCAAGGATTCCGACAGGTGTTCCGTTGCTGATTCCTATATTTCTGCTGTAGAACAGATTATTGGTAAAACCTCCAAGGCTGAAATCAAAAAGGTCAGACCTCTCCTGGAAGAACTGTCTTTTTTCCGGAAAGAAGAGCGAATACCTGGTAAGGTTGACCCGCTGGTCATCTGCTTCAACCTGTGCAAAATCAGTGTTGGCTGTCAGATCAAGGGTCAGGTTACTGTTAATATTATATTTTACATCAAGCCCTGTATTTGCCATCCGCTTTGGATATGGATCATTCCTGACATATTCCGTTTCCGGATCATTGATCTGCCAGTCATAAGAGAGTCCGCCTATAACATAGGGAGAAATATATACCGGTTTAGATGGTTTGGCTCCCTCAATCTCAATTGTTCCTGCAAGCGAAGGCTTGAACATGGCATTCCAGCCGTATTTGGGATCCAGAGCCGGGTAGGTATCAGTCTCATTATTTGAACTTATATTACGGGTTATTATAAGACCCATTGTTGCAATATCATCTTCAGTTTTAAACTTAAGGCTTGAAAAGGGTATTCTCATTTCCACGTACCATCCTCTTTCATCAATTGTGGTTTTAACATCCCAGTATGTATTCCAACTGGTGTTCATAAATGAGAATCCACCAGTGGCATCATTTGAAATTGCATAATCTGTTCTGAGACCGGTAGGAGCAGTATAAAATGCAAGTCCATTCTGCTTATCATTATATGTATCAAGGATAATTCCGAAAGCATCATAATCAAATAGTCTTTCGTCTCTTTTCTTTGAGGCTAAAAAGATCTTTGACGGATCCTTCATATACAGATTTGCACCAATCCACAGGTATTGATCATCATAACCTATTCTTATTTCACTTGCTTCTGATGGATCACTGTTGAAATTAGGTCTGAACTGTACCAGTAAGAAATTGCTTATTTCTTTCCATGCATCTTCTCCGGGATTACCATCAAATACAATTTGTCCTTCTATTCTTTTGATTTTAACAGCTTCCTGTCCTGTCAGATCATTTAAGATCAAAAGAGACAGGGTAGTAAACAATATAAATATTTTTATTCCTTTCATTATTTAGAATTATTTTAAAATCACGCAAATATGAACGCTTCATACTATATATTGTTCATAGTAATGCGCCAAAAGGAAAAAAAGGGAGATGATCACGAACTAAAACCTGTTATACAGTTCAAAAGTTTGTTTAATTCCTGCAATCAGATGTTTAGCCAATAAGTCAGTTTCAGGTTTATGGACCGGAACCTGGGACCGAAATCTTCAGTAAAATAGTTATCATTATAAACAAGGTACAGGTCAGATAGCGGAGCAAATCGCCATTGCAGCCGTGAGTTTATACCGAGGTTATCACGCTGGTTGCTGTATTGGATCAGTGTTGACCAGAAGACTGATTTGCTGAAAGTTATGTCAATATTAGGGCTTATGAGCCATAAATTGCCATCAGGATAAGGATCGGGCAGCCTGATCCCATTGTAGTTGAGGACAAGGCTGAAAAGTGCCCATGGTTGAATCCTGAAAGAGGGTTCAAGGCGAAAAGATGCATTCTGGCCATTGTAAAACTGCCCGATTGTGGAAGATACATTAAAATTAAACCTTTTTGCCATGTTTGACTGATACCTGGTTGAAAGCTGATTAAAAATGTACCCGGTATTACCTGGCAAGGGCATGGCTCCCTCTGTACGTGTAGGATCGAAATCCCGGGTCAGGTAAATATATGAGTTGACCAATTGTACTACAAGAGTTGACTGATCTTTGAAACTGGCGTTCCAGGCAAGCTTAAGGTCGTGATCGGTTCTTTTGAAATCGAGACCCGGACGCCAATAAATATCTGACATAATACTAATAGTGTGCCTGTTCATTCTACCTTTGGCCGGATAAAAACTTCGTCCAATCAGGTTAGAGGATTTTAAGAAATCCTTACGTGGAATAAATCCGAGGTCCGACCTGAATTCCTGATCTACATATACAAGGTCGGTAGTCACATTGTATTTTCTTGTATTATAGGTAAGGGTTGCCTGGGAAGAAAAATTTCCCTTGTTGTCGCCCGGTTGGAATGATTTATGTATGTAGAATTTACCGGTCCATGTATTGTCCTCGGAAGCAAGGTTATAGTCAATACCCATGACACGGTTATATTCATTATCGCTTTCAAGAAAATCATAATCTTTAAAAGACTGACGGTTCAACATGAAAAATGCGATGTTTGACCTGGAAAAAACCCTTCTTTGAACTGCCAGCATCATATTGTTGTTGGAAGGTATACCGTTATCAACATCTTCAGCCGTTTGCATGTTCAGGAAACCTAAGCGCCAGTTCTGGTTGAGTTTACCACTGAGCCTTACTCCTCCTATTATCATGTTCTCAATCAAATTACCGCTTGTATCCCTAGCCAGTCCGATCCTGCGTGAAAAGAAGGGAATTGCTTCTCGACTGCTGCCAAAGTTTCCGAAAAGATCGCTGTTATCAATAAAGAATTGTCTTTTTTCAGGAAGAAATACTTCAAAACGTGTAAGGTTTGTAAAAATATCATCAACCTCAACATTCGAAAAATCCGGATTCACTGTTATATCAAGATTCATTGCATTGCCAATGGCAATCTTTGCATCTCCTCCGTATTTAAGACTTTTTCCGGATTCGTTTGTTTCGAAATCCTTCTGTAAAAGTCCGTTGATATAAGGGATTATGGAAACCGGAGTGTGTGATTTTCCCAACGGCTTTTCAAAAACCAGGTCTGACATAAAAGCAAGACTGGAAAAGAGTTGGTTCTGGGGGACACGTGCCAGGGCACTCTGTTCGCTGCTCTGTATATTCCACCTGTAGCACTGAAAACGCCATTTGGTATCTCCTTCCCTGAATTTAAGAGAATTCAGGGGTATGGCAATCTCCAGAATAAAATGATCATCAAAAGTACTGGTTTCCACCTGCCATTTTACATCCCAGGTAGTATTATAATTGGCTCCGCCTTCCGAAACATATACATCCCTCTGTACTCCATAGGGAGTAACGCCAAACACATAAGCATTTGTACCATCGCTGAAGGGATCGAACATCAGGACGACATTGTCACTGGTTGTCCCTCTGAAATCACGGCGCAGGCTGGAGA
>CAZTXH010000147.1:0-6150 GCA_964617415.1 uncultured Rikenellaceae bacterium
GTACAAGACTCTATTTTACAAGTAATAGGGAAGGAGGAGAGGGCGGACTTGATATTTACGTATCAGAAAGAGATGAATCGGACGACTGGGGTGAGCCGGTAAACCTGGGCCCAGCTATTAATACTACCTACAATGAAGATAATCCCTTCATAGTTGAAGATGGTAATTACTTATATTTTTGTTCTGAGGGACACAATTCAATGGGAGGGTACGATAATTTCAAAAGCCGTTATAACGATGGAAAATGGCAAACACCACAAAACCTCGGATACCCTGTAAACACTACTGATGATGACAAATTCTTCCAGCCTTTCAATAATGGAATGAATGCATTCTATTCTATTAAAACTGACTACAAAAAGAAAGAGATTTTTTACATGGAATTTGAAGCTCCGGAAGTCGTCCAGGATGAATTTACAGGTAAATTCATAATCGGAGATTCAACCATAGCCTCTATTAAAGATTATAATATTAACATTCTCGACAGAATATACGGAGATACACTTTACCGGGGCAAACCGGATATGACATCCGGAGAATATTCCATAAATGTGGCTCCCGGGAAATTCAACGTATCATATTCGGGTGAGGGATTTTTCCCTCTGGCCATAGACTCAGCATTAATTCATGATGACTCAGAATTAGTTTTTTCTATGGACTTTACTCTTATAAGAGATTCTATGCTCATAGAGCCTGTTACATATGATAGAATTGATCTTTCTGACATACCTGTTGTTGACGAAATCGATTCCAGTATCCTTATAACAAACATGAATGTAAAGGATGTAGGCGATACTGACTTTGAAGATTCTGATGTACTGTATTATACCGTTCAGGTTATGGCCCTTTATAATCCGGTGGATATCAGCTATTTCACACACATCTCCGATATGAAGGTCTTATACAACGAAAATGACAGGTTTTACAGGTATACTACAGGACGTTTTGATACCCGGGAAGAGGTAGATGCCTGGAGACAGGAGCTTATCAGGAGAGGATACCCCGAGGAGATATTCATCAAAAAGGTACTAAAACAATGAATTACCGTTCAGCAGGTTTTTTTTCTTTTGTTTTTCTATTCATTTGTCTTCATACACTTTTCTCCCAGGAACTAAGCAGAAGAGAGCTTATCAGAACTGTACAGAATGCAGATGTCTATTTTTATTATGATGAGAATTATGAAAAAGCCGCTGACATATATGAAACCCTTTATAAAAAATATCCTGATAATGAAAACTTTGCGGCAAAGCTGGGAATATGTTGCCTGAATATTGATGGCAGACACGCGGAAGCCTTAAGACTGCTCAAATATGCCTCATCAAATGTTGTTAATAAAGACCACGATTATACTGAATTCAGCGAGCAGGCGCCTCTTGATACATATCTTTATCTTGCCATTGCCTATCATATGAACGATAGTCTTGAAATAGCAATAGCAAAATTCAATGATGTAAAAGAAAGATATAGTAAGACAGATATTTTCAGGGAAGATTATATTGATAACCAGATACGGGATTGCAGGTATGCCCTTGAAATGAAAAAGAAACCTCTCACTATCATTTCCAAACTGTTTATACCATGGCTGGAAGATTATCCCGGTGCATGCAACCCGGTCCTCTCAAAAAATGATTCCGTCTTTATATTCACACAAAAAAATGAAGGCATAACCAGGATATTATGCTCATACAAGAATAATGACACATGGAATACTCCTATTGACATTACAAAGCAACTTGGTGGATATAGCAGGTTTTATTCAAATTCGATTACAGGAAATGGGAAACTTCTCATCCTTTATATGGATGATGGCGGTGACGGTAATCTCTACTATAGCAAAAGAGAAAAAAACAGTTGGTCAAAAATCAAAAGTCTGGGAAGAAAAATAAATACAATATACTGGGAATCACATGGCTTTATCACACCTGACGGCAATACACTATACATCTCCAGTAACAGGTCAGGAGGTTCAGGAGACCTCGATATATGGGTTTCGAAAAAAGATAATGATGGTTCATGGGAAGATCCTGTTAATTGTGGCAAAATTATAAATACACCCTTCAACGAGGACACACCCTTTTTCGACCCTGATTCACAATCTCTTATATTCAGCTCTTCAGGTCATATAAGCATGGGAGGATATGATGTTTTCAGATCAACATCAAAAAATGGTTCATGGACCAATCCTGTAGGTATGCCTTATGCGTATAATACAACAGAGGCCAATACATTCTTTATTCAGAACAATAATGATCCCGGATTTATCACAAGTATTTATGATGAAAATAGCCATTCAAGGAATATATATTCAGTTGTTGCTGTTAATCCCGCAGATGAAATAACAACTGCCGAAGGGATTATTTCATTAGCTGACGCATCGACTCTAGATCCGGATAAAGCCACGATAAAACTTCTTGATGCCTCGCGGGGAACACTGATGGAGAATATCAAGGTAAATGAAGACGGGAAATTCAGGTTTGAGATAAAACCAGGTGATTACCTGGTTCGGACAAATTACCCTGGTTATAAGACTGATACTGCCAGTATCAATCTACCCCTTTATTACCAGAATAGTTATATAACAATAAAAAGAACTCTTATCCCTGTCGAAGTGGCCAGGGGTGCTTTCATAACAATGAGGACTATTTTGTTTGATTTTGATAGCTTTACCCTGAATGATCAGGCACAGAAAATAATAGAACAGGTTAAACCTGTCCTGATAACACATCCGGAGCTTAAAATTGAGGTTGCAGGGTATACCGACTCCAAAGGAAGCGCCGAATATAATCTCAGACTATCAGATAACAGAGCCCAGACAGTAATAGACTATCTGGTTTCTCCTGTAATTCCCAACTCCCGTTTTATAAAAAAAGCATTTGGCGAATCAGTCTTCGTAGCAGTAAATACAAATCCTGACGGTTCGGATAATCCTGAGGGAAGAAAATACAATAGGAGAGTTACATTTGGAATCGAGGATCCTCAGACAGGTGTAGTATTAAGACAGGAGACATATACACCAGAGCATCTTCGTCTTCCCTCTTCAATAAAATACAGTATTATACTTAAAGAAACCAGTGATAGAATGCCTAAGGATTATTTCGAAGGTCTGAATATGAGCGGAATGCTTTTCCTCAGACCGATGGAATCAGATTCAATATGTATTTATTCAATTGGTGTATTCTATAACAGGCCGGATGCAATTAATTATCTGGTATATGTTAAGGAAAAGGGATTCACAGATGCCTACATAATAAATCAATACGACCTTAACTATAAATCAAAAATACTGGGACGACTAACACCTTATGTCAACATGGTTACAGGGAAGAGAGTTTATACAATACAACTGATGGCTACTAAATCTCATGTGAACCTGGAACTATTCAGTAATATTGAAGAAGATGTAAGGGAGATATTGGACGATGATGGCTATTACAAATATGTCACAGGTGAATTCGACAGTATGTCACAGGCAAAAGAAGCAATTACGAAGGTTCACCATGCAGGTTTTAAAGATGCTTTCATAAGAGAGCTTAACCAACTGATATCCAGACAACAATAAACATTTTCTTCATGAAGTACAAAAAGATAAGACTGAGAGCTCTTGAACCTGAAGATCTGGAACTGCTTTATGAGTGGGAGAACAACAGTATCTACTGGATTATCAGCAATACTGTTGCACCATTTTCAAAATATACCCTTAAAAGATATATGGAGAACTCCCATAAAAGTATATATGAGTCAGGGCAGTTGAGATTGATGATCGATCTTATTTCAGAAAAAAAGACAATCGGTACTATCGATATTTTTGACTTCGACCCCTTTCATAAAAGGGCAGGAATAGGAATCCTTATAGCAGATGAATCGGAACGCAGAAAAGGATATGCATCCATGGCATTGAAGTGCCTTATAGATTATTGTTTCAAGACCCTGCAACTCCATCAGCTCTACTGCAACATACTTGCTAACAATTGTGAGAGCATGGATCTTTTCAGGAAACAGGGATTTATTGAGTTAGGTGTTAAAAAAGACTGGATCAAAGTATCAAACGGATTCCTTGATGAACACATGTTCCAGCTAATACATACTAAATAATATTATATTATTCCTGTCTATTTTGTGCTCTGATATCGCGGTATTCTCCCTTGAAATAGTTTATTCCTATGTTATCATATCTCTTTTTTATTATTTCAAAGCGGGCAAGAAAATCTTCAAAATCCTTAAGCCGATCTGGAGTCCATCCTAATTCGGCTATCGCAAACATTCTCGGATAAGCCATATATTCCATATGTTCAGGAGTACTAAGGTATTCTGACCAAAGGTTACCCTGTACTCCAAGAATATGTTTCTGTTCCTCGGGTGTAAGCTCTTCCGGCATGGGATTATAGGAATATACTTTTTCAAGGGGCAGATAACCACCAATTGCCAGAGGCTCTCCCTGTGGTTCGCACTGGTAATAATCGAGATATACATAAGTATATGGAGTCATTATAACATCATGTTTCTGTTTTGCTGCTTCTATACCACCGGCTGTCCCGCGCCATGACATCACTGTAGCTTCCGGAGCCAGACCACCTTCAAGGATCTCATCCCATCCGATTATCTTTTTCCCTTTTGAAAGAACAAATTTTTCCATCCTCTGGATAAAATAACTTTGTAGTTCATGCTCATCTTCCAGACCCTCTTCCTCTATTCTTTTCTGACAGAGAGAGCATTTTTCCCAGCGGGTTTTCGGACACTCATCACCTCCTACATGAATATATTCTGAAGGGAAGAGTTCCATTACCTCGGTAAGAACATTTTCCAGGAATTCAAAAGTCTCTTCCTTTCCTGCACAATAAACATCATCGAAGACACCCCATCTTGTTTGAACCTCATACGGACCTCCGGTACAACCTAATTCAGGGTATGAAGCAAGTGCTGCCATAGCATGTCCCGGCATTTCTATCTCTGGTATAACAGTAACAAACTTAGTCCGGGCATATTCAACTATTTCTTTTACCTCTTCTTTTGTATAGAATCCTCCATAGCGTTCTCCGTCAAACTCAAATGGCCTTCTGCCTCCATGTCCTATTAACGTCTCATTGCGGTATGCACCAACCTCAGTAAGTTTCGGGTATTTGGTTATTTCAATTCTCCATCCCTGATCCTCAGTGAGATGCCAGTGAAACTTGTTCATCTTGTGAAGAGCTATCATGTCGATATATCGTTTTATATATGCTATGGGGAACATATGCCGTCCGACATCCAGATGCATACCCCTGTACCCAAATCGTGGTTCATCTTTAATCTCACATGCAGGAATAGTAAGTACCAACCCTTCAACAATGGCAGGACTTTCAACTTCAGCAGGCATCAATTGCCGTATGGTCTGAACTCCATAAAACAAACCTGCTGCTGATCCTCCTTTGACAATAACCTTTTTAGGAGTAACTGTCAGCAAATATCCCTCACTATTATCAATGGTAGTGTCAATTGTCATAAACACCGAACCTTTTGATGCCCTTTTACCCTCCTCAACAGTAAGGCTTATCCCAGTGGAATTTCTTACAAGGTTTGCAAGGAAATCAGCTGGTAGCTTCGTTTGATCATCTGCTACACCGAGAATGATCTTTGTCTTTTCTGAAATAACAAAATCACCTTTCAGTCCCTTGATGGAAACAGGTGCAGGAATTATTGCAAGATCCTTATCCGGTTCCGGAGCTGATCCTGATTTACATCCTCCGGCTATCAAAATAATACCCATAATGAAATAAAATGCTTTTTTCATGGCTATCAATTTTATTAAAGTAAGTATTTTATAAAGTTAATAAATAATTTTTGATTCATTCCTGGCTATAGACTTACCACTGACTTACTCTGTTAAAAGAAGTCTCCTTGTTGTCATTATTTATGTGGTAATGGATTTATGAAAGAAAAACAGATTGAATTCAATATTTATTCTATTAATAATATCTTAGTTGAAGATTTGATTCAATTGTTGTATCATTACAGATTTGCAGATTGTATTTAAATAAAAATAGATAGAATAAAATGAGTAAATACCTGATAATATTAATCTCATCTCTCCTGCTATTGGGATGTGGAAGCAAAAAGAGAGGTGTAAATGAACGAAACTTGCAAACCATGACAAATGATAGCACAAAACAGTAT